>JAIRUU010000103.1 GCA_031254225.1 Candidatus Elusimicrobium euhamitermitis | reverse complement strand
AACAGCATAAAATAAAATGAAAGGTATTGATATGAAAGCCTGCGTAGTCTGCTCGGTTATTGTTCTAAAAGGGAATCTAATGAGAAACATCAGCGGGTTATAAACAATAAACCATACGGCAAAAAATGCCGAAGCTTTTAAAAACCCCGTCTTAAAATGCTCAATAAATATTTCAATTTTTTCATTCATAAATTAAAACCGCAGCGTAAAACTTGCTTCCGCGCCCGGGCCGTAATTGGCCCAGTTTCCGGCTAAACTTAAATCCAAATACATAGGCAGTTTAAAATTTACGCCCACAAGATAACGCGGCGTCCACACGCTCTCGGCCGTGCCGTCCATGGCGGCGCGCACGTCCTTAACGGTAACCGTGGTATTGTCAACGCCGGCGGAAACATAAGGCGTAAAATATTTCATCGTCATGGAAAGCACAAGACTGCCGTGATAATGCGAAAGGGAAAAGCTGTCCGCCACGCCTGCGTCCGCCGCGGCGACTATCATTGTTTGGAAAGCCCATTCTGTCTGCGTCGGCCTGAAAATGCCCCAGCGGAAACCGCCGCCTGCCGACGTAAAACCGTCAAAAGTGCCCGCGCGGATAAACCCGTCAATGCGCCACGGGAAGCCGATATCGGCCTGCATCCACGGCATAATCATCGCGCCCGCGTCCTTTCCGAGCGCGGTATTTTTGTCAGACGGGTTAAACCACATTGAAGCGTGCGGCCCCACCTGAAAGCCGCCCCAGCCCAGCACGCGCCCCGTCGTAAAAGTGCCGGCGCCCAAAAGACCGCCCATATCTTTTGCAAAATATTTTAAATTACCCGCCGTCACGTTGGCGGAAAAATCTTTATAACTCCCGCTTGCAAAAGCTTGAGCAGCCAAAAACCCTAAAAATAAAATAAAAAGAATTTTTCTCATAAAATTATTATACTACAAAATCTATAAAATCCCCCTCTTTAACATTATTCCCCAAAGTCCCTGCCGGCAGCTCCAGCACCGCCGCCGCGCGGCTTACTATTTTGCTGACGCGCCACGGTTTAAAATTACGCAGAATATAAACTACTTCGTCTTCTTTAGACAAAAACACGGCGTCTATGACAAAGCGCATAAAAAACATGTGTATGCCGTTGCATTTCTTTATAAGCAGCCCTTGCCCCGCCGGCAATTCTTTCCGGCCCAGCAGCCCTTTCATGCGTTCGCCCGCGGAGGCCGCTACTTCTATAACGTCCGCCAGCATAAAATTATTTCGTTTGTTTACGGCTTTCACTTACGGCCTCTCTTATTTTCTCTTTAACGTTTTTCTCAAAAAGTTTATCCGTAAAAATAAAATCCGACGGGCGCCTGACGTAAAACCTGCCTTTAGCGTCTGAGACCACAAAAGTCACGCTCATTTCCTTGTCAAAAGTAACCGTGGCAAGAAATATTTTGCCAACGGCCGCCGCGTCCGTCACTTCAAACTTTATTTCGCCCGCGGGCGCGTAAGAACACTTGTCAAAACACTGCGCCAGCTTATTATAAAAATCCCGAGTGAGCAATGTAATATTTTTATATTCGTCCCTCTCAAGCGGCATTATCAAAGTATTATTTTCAAACTCCGCGTTTCTTATTTCAAACGGGCCGAAATTAAACCGCCCAGTCCCGTCCTCCGTCGTAAAACCCGCGACATTTAAAGCGTGCAAATTAACGCAGGCAATCATGAGGAAAACGGGAACGAGCTTTTTCATCAAGCGCGTTCCACGTAGGTGCAGTAGCGGGTGTCAATAATTATTTTGTCGCCTTCGTTGATAAACAGCGGCACTTTAATGGGCGTGCCCGTCTCAAGCTCCGCGTCTTTAGTAAGGTTGGACACGGTATCCCCCTTAACGCCCGGCACTGTGGATTTTATCGTCAGAGCCACTTTAATAGGCAGAACTATGTCAAAAAGCCTGTCGTTAATATAAAGGCCTATGCATTCCATATTGTCAACTAAATATTTTTTCTGTTCTTTAAGTTTTTCAAGAGGCACGGCGACCTGCTCAAAATTTTCGTTATTCATAAAATGCGCCATGCCGCCCTCGGTATAAAGATACGCGAACGGGCGCTTTTCAACGGAAACGTCCTTAAATTTATCTTCCGGCCTGTAAGAAGTTTCAAGGTAAGTTCCCGTATCAATTTTTTTAAGTTTCACTCTTATAACGGCGCGGGCCTGGCTTTTGCGGTGGTGCTGGTATTCAACAATTTCCACAATGCCCTCAATAGGGTCCTCAAAAATTAATCCTTCTTTAAAATCGCTCGTCGTAATCATAACTGCTCCTTTTATTTAGTTAAAATTTTTATGCAGGATTTTTCAAGCAACACCGTTTCTTCCAGCCGCACGCCGTATTTCCCAGGCAGATAAATGCCGGGCTCAACGGTAAATACCTGATCCGCGCGCAAAATTTCTTCGCTGCGCGGGGAAAGAGACGGAGCTTCATGGATATTCAACCCAACGCCGTGGCCTAGAGAGTGCACCATGTTGCCGTAACCCGCGGCCGCAATAATATCGCGTGAAATTTTGTCAGCTTCTTTTGCGGGCAGTCCGGTTTTAATTTTTTTAAGCGCCGCGCGTTGTGCGGCTTCAACAATCTTCCAAATTTTTTTATACTCTGCGGGCTCGCCGCCGCCGTGCCACCAGCTGCGCGTCATATCCGAGTAACAGCCGTTGCAGACGCAGCCGAAATCCAAAAGCACCGCGTCTTGCGCTTTAAGTTTTGTCTGGCCCCTCGTATGGTGCGGCGAAGCGGCATTTTTTCCAAACGCGACTATCGCGCCAAACGCGTCCTTTTCCGCCCCCGCATTCATCATAAAATTTTCAAGCATGCGGGCGACGGCCGCCTCAGTCATGCCGGTTTTGATACGCGGCCTGACGTATTTGTAAGCGCGGTAAGTGATATTGCACGCGCGGCTGATAAATTTAATTTCCGTCTGGGTTTTTATAGCGCGCGCCGCCGCCGTAACATCCGCCGCGGGTTGTACGCCCGCAGCCTTTAAAATTTCCCCCGCCGCAAAAAATTCTTTGTTTTCATCAAACGCCAGACCGGTAATTTTATTTTTCTTAATATATTCCGCAATCACGGCAGTATTGCCTTTAACCGCGGACAGCACAATCTCCGCAGACGGCAGCGCAGCCTTTAGCGTATCATAAGAAATAGTTCCGCAAAAAAACGTAATGCCGGCGGTGCGGACAAGCATAAAAACTTTTTCAGTCGGGTTAAACGCGCGGCCGGTAAAATAACGCATGTCCGTAACGTCGCTTGTAACATACCCGTTATAAGGTTTTATTAACGAAAGAAATTTTTTAATTTCCACATCGGTCATCATGGTTTTGTTAAAATCAGCCCGCCGGTTTTACTGATAACTACGGTATCTTCCAGCCTGATTCCGAATTTGCCCGGCAGATAAATACCCGGTTCAATGGTAACGACGTTATTTTCTACAAATTTTTCGGTATTGTTTGACTGCGCGCAGGGATTTTCATGCGGTTCCATGCCGATGCCGTGGCCCGTGCGGTGTATAAAATATTTGCCGTACCCGGCGGCGGTAATAATATCTCTGGCGGTTAAATCCAACTCTTTTCCCGTAATGCCGGGCTTGGCCGCTTTAACGCCGGCGGCGCGGGCGGCGTTAACTATATTCCAAACTTTTTTATATTCCTCCGTCGGTTTTTTGCCGTGCCACCAGCTGCGGGTAATGTCCGAAAAATAGCCTTTATAAAGACAAACGAAATCCGTGAGCACAGGCATTTCGTCTTTGAGTTTTGTATCGGTAGGAATGTGATGGGCGTTATTTGAATTTACGCCAAAACATACTATCGTCGGATAATTGGAAGATGTCACGCCCCAGCCTTTCATATACCTGTCAATTTCAGCGGCGACCTCTATTTCCGTCATGCCTGTTTTAATAAATTTTTTAATATGTCCGCAGATATCAAAAACAATTTGGCCGACGCGGCGCATTGTTTTAATTTCGGCGGCAGTCTTAACTTCGCGCATTTTAGCGGGCGTAAAAACCGACGGTTTAAAACCTGCCGCGTCAAAAATTTTACCGTCAAGATAACTTGTTTTCGCGGCGTCAAAACAAACGTTTTTTAATTTCATTTTCCCCGCTTTTTGCGCGGCGGACGCGGCGTAATTTAAGGAACATTCCGCGTTCATAAACGGGCAAAAAGTATTAATTTGTTTGATATATAAATCGCGCGTGAAACAAAACATTTCCCTAGGGGTTATCAAAAAAGCCGCTTCCATACTTAAAAAAGAAAAACCCGCCAGATAAAGCTGGTCAATATGGTCTGTTACAATGTACGCGCCGATTTTATTTTTTGATAATTGTTTCTGGAAATTTTTTAAAATCTGCGCGTCTATTTTTTTATCAGCCATATAACCCTCTTTAATATTTATTATATTTTAGCATTTTAAGATATTATTTCCTTTGCTATAAGTTTTGCGGCTTCGGCGGGATTTTTATGCGCGGTTATCGGGCGGCCGATAACCATAAAATTACAGCCGTCTTTAACGGCCTGC
This sequence comes from Candidatus Elusimicrobium euhamitermitis, assembly GCA_031254225.1. Lineage (GTDB taxonomy): Bacteria > Elusimicrobiota > Elusimicrobia > Elusimicrobiales > Elusimicrobiaceae > Elusimicrobium > Elusimicrobium euhamitermitis. Next base: position 14,471 of record JAIRUU010000103.1, on the reverse strand, counting down.
GCGGGCGTGGTAATGCGTTTCTGGTCGCCGGCCGCGCTCCACGCGGGGCGTATGCCGGGCGTAACCAAAACCATTGACGGGCCGAGGGCAGTCCTCAACATTTTTAATTCTTTCGGCGATGAAACTATGCCGTCAACGCCCACTTCCCGCGCCATTTGGGCAAGGCGCAAAACCATTTGCTCTGCGCCTTGGTTAAAACCTATTTTTTTAAGCGCGTCATCGTCAAGGCTCGTCAAAACCGTGACGGCCAACAGTATAGGCTTTTTGCCTTTCGGCGCGTTTTCCCGTGCGGCGTTGACGGCGGAGGCCATCATCTCAGTCCCGCCGGAGGCATGTATCGTCATCATATAAACGCCGAGCTTCGCCGCCTGCGCCACTGCTTTCGCGACGGTGTTCGGTATATCGTGGAATTTTAAATCAAGAAAAACCCTGCCGCCCAGCTTTTGTATTTTTTTAACAATGCCGGGCCCCGCGGCGGTAAAAAGTTCTTTCCCCACTTTAAATACGCCGACGCGCCCTTTAAGTTTTTTAACCAAAGACAGCGCGGCTCTTTCATTTTCCACGTCCAGCGCCACAATTATTTTTTCATACGGTTTCATAATTAATACTCCGTCCTACGAATTTTTTCCTCTCCCTCAGAGGGAGAGGAATAAAAATTACACTTTTAATTTCCCACGTAAATCTTCAATGTTTTGCAGCTTATTTTCCTCAAAATATTTTTCTATGCCGGCGGCAATTTCAACGCAGGCGCGCGGGTTAATAAAGTTCGCGGTGCCAACCTGCACTGCCGTCGCGCCGCATAAAATAAATTCAAGCGCGTCCGCCGCGTTCATAATGCCGCCCATTGCTATTATCGGTATTTTTACCGTCTTAAAAACGTCCCAGACAAGTTTTAATGCCACGGGTTTTACGGCGGGGCCGCTTAAACCCCCCGTCACGTTGCCGAGCAGGGGCCGGCGCGTTTTCAAATCCACGCCCATCGCCGGAATGGTGTTGATTAACGACAGCGCGTCCGCGCCCGCGTCCAGCGCGGCTTTGGCTATGGCGGTAATATCCGCGACCTGCGGCGAAACTTTTGCAAACAGCGGTTTTTTTGTTTCTTTTCTGACGGCGGACATTATTTCTTTAACGGTATCTGGGTTTTGGCTGAACAGGCCGCGGTTTACGCCGTGCGTAACGTTTGGGCAGGACATATTTACTTCAACGGCGTGCACTTCCGGCTGGGCGGCGAGAAGTTTTACCGTCTCAACATATTCTTCAACGTTATTGCCCGCCGCGCTGGCCGCGACTTTTGTGTCGTACTTTCTAAGAAACGGCAGCGACGTGTTTATAAAATATTCCACGCCTTTATTTTCAAGGCCTATGGCGTTAAGCATGCCGGCGGGAGCGTCCGCCACGCGCGGCGGTTTGTTGCCGGCGCGTTCGTTTAAAGTCACGGTTTTGCAGACGACGGCGCCCATTAAACTTAAATCAAAAAACTCCGCAAATTCCGCGCCGCTGCCGAACGTGCCGCTCGCGCTCATGACTGGATTTTTTAATTCAAGGCCCGCTATTTTTATTTTTACCATACCACGTCCTCCGCCGGAAAAACAGGACCGTCTTTGCAGACCATTTTATATTTTTCGTCCTTATTTTTAACTTCCACCGGACAGCCGCGGCAGACGCCGAGGCCGCAGGCCATTTTTTCTTCTAACGAAACCTGCACCGCCGCTTTATATTTTTTGCCCAGCTCCGCCAGACATTTTAGCATGGGGTGCGGCCCGCAGGAGTAAATTACGGCGTTTTTATTTTCTTTCAAATATTTTTCAAGCGGGATATTAAGAAAACATTTTTCGCCCGCGGAGCCGTCGTCGGTGGTCAAAATAACTTTGCCGTATTTTTCAAATTTTTCAGCCGCCGCAAGCTCCTCCTTATTTTTTGCGCCGAGGAAAATTATTGGTTTTTGTTTTTTTTCATGCAGGATTTTTGCAAGCAGGAGCAGCGGCGCAACGCCCATGCCGCCGCCGGCTATAACAGGACGGGGCGTATCAATTATTTTAAATCCGCTGCCCAGCGGACCGACGATATCCAGAATTTCCCCCGCCTTGCGCGCGCTTAAGTTTTTTGTGCCCTGCCCCAAAACTTTAAACAAAATTTCCGCCGTTCCTTTTTTAACGTCAGTATTATAAACGCCGAACGGCCGTCTGAGAAAAGGCCCGCCGCTTACTCCGTCCGCGCCGCATAAAATTTCCAAAAACTGCCCCGGCGCGGCGGCGGCCAGCTCCGGCGCTTTAAAAATAAGATTAAAAATGTCCGGATTTACTTCTTTATTTGAAATAATTTCCGCTTTAAAATTTTTCATCATGGTTTAATATTTATCTCCGTTCCCACGGGCGTGTGAGCGTAAATTTCGTCAACTTCTTCGTTGGTAACCGCTATGCAGCCCAGCGTCCAGTCATAAAGCGAGTGCGCCGCGCCCAGATAACCGTAAGTCTTGCCTATGCCGTGTATTTTTATGTCCCCGCCCGTTCTTTTGCCAAGCTTTTTAGCGCGCGCAATATCGTCCGCGTTCGGGTAGGAAACGCCTAAATTTTTATGGTAAAGGCTGTTCGGGTTTTTGCCGTTAATCTTATATTTGCCTTCGGGCGTTTTGCCGTCCCCCTCAAATTCTTTGGGGCCGACGGGGTTTGTACCCAGCGCGATTTTATAGGTTTTTAAAAGCGCGTTGTTTTGATAAACGTTCATTTTGCGCGCGGATTTCAAAACTTCAATTTTGTCAATTTTTGCGTCGTCCGCTAATTTGACCGCGGTGCCCTGCGCGGCGGATTTATAAATAAACCCCGCGGCAAACACAAGCGCAAAACAGACAAAAATAAAAATTAAAATTTTCTTCATTTTATATTTCCGTATTTTAATTTGCCGCCGGCAAAAGTATATTCAACGCCGCCTCTGAGCCTGCGGCCGATATACGGCGTGTTACAGCTGGCGGACAAGATTTCTTCTCTGGAATATTCCCATTCTTTGTTTAAATCCAAAAGCGTAATATCCGCGGCCGCGCCTTCTGACAATACTCCTTTTTTTAGGCCGAGGATTTTGGCGGGTTTGGCGGTCATGGCTTCAATTAACTTCTCAAAACTCATCAGGCCGGAGAGCACCATAGTTTCATAACAAAGCGCAAACGCCGTCTCTAAACCTATGATACCAAAAGCGGCAAGTTCAAACTCCACCTCTTTTTCATGCACTGCGTGCGGCGCGTGGTCCGTTGCCACAACGTCTATCACGCCGGAGGCCAGCGCTTTTCTGACGGCTTCAACGTCCGCAGCGCTTCGCAGCGGCGGGTTCATTTTAGCGTTGCCGCTGAAACTTTCGCACTCGCGGTCCGTCAGAGTAAGATGGTGCGGCGTGACTTCCGCCGTTACCAAAACGCCGCGCTTTTTTGCGGCCGCGATAATCTCGCACGATTCTTTGGTTGAGACGTGCGCTATATGCAGACGCGCTTTAAACTGTTCCGCAATTTTTATGTCGCGCTCCACCATGACGAACTCAGACTCGTTTGAAATTCCTTTTAAACCGAGTTTGACCGCCGTCACGCTTTTATTCATAACGCCGCCCGCGGCGAGTTTTGTATCCTCCGCGTGGGAAATTAAAAGCATATTATTTTTCGCCGCGCTTTGCGCCGCAGCCTGCATTAAAGAATTGTCTTCAACTTCAGAGCCGTCGTCTGACAAAGCGATAACGCCGCAATTTTTAAGTTCCGCAAAATCCGTAATTTCTTTGCCGGCGCGGCCTTTGGTTATAGCGCCGATAATTTCAACGTTTACCGCCGCGCCGCGCTTTATAATTTCTTGCGCGCGGTTTACGTTTGCCGCGTTGTCCATGGGCGGGTTGGTGTTGGGCATCATGCACACCGTCGTAAAACCGCCTTTGGCCGCGGACGCGGAGCCGCTGGACAGAGTCTCTTTGACTTCGTAGCCAGGCTCTCTTAAATGAACGTGCATGTCAATAAAACCTGGTACGGCGGTCAGGCCGTAAGCGTTTATAAGCCGCGCGTTTTTTGCGTCAATATTTGCGCCGATTTTTTTGATAATTCCGTCTTCAATCAAAATATCCGTGACGGCGTCCGCCATGCGGGCGTTTTTAATTAAGAACATTATTTGCTCCTCAAAGTAACTAAATATAAGACGGCCATGCGGACCGCTATTCCGTTGGTCACCTGCTCTATTATGACGGAATTAGGGCCGTCCGCCACTTCTGAACTTATTTCAATGCCGCGGTTTATGGGGCCCGGGTGCATGACGACAATATCTTTGCGGCATTTTTTCAGGCGCTCCCTTGTTATGCCGTATTCTTTATAATATTCCGACGGGCCCGGGAACGCGCCGGCGGCGTCCCGCTCAAACTGCATGCGCAGGACGTTTATGGCGTGCGCGTCTTTAAGCGCGGCGTCAATGTCGGAGGTTACGCGCACGTTCGGCGCGAATTCTTTAAAATCAGACGGCAAAATAATTTCCGGCGCGCAAAGCGTGACGTTCGCGCCCAGTTTTGTAAGGCCCCAGATGTTTGAGCGCGCCACGCGGGAGTGCGCGATATCGCCTATTATGCTGACGTTAAGGCCTTTGAGCGCGCCGAATTTTTCCCGCAAAGTATAAATGTCCAAGAGGCCCTGCGTGGGGTGCTCGTGCTTTCCGTCGCCCGCGTTAATCACGCTGCCGCCGACGAAGCGGCTGAGCACGTTTGCCGCGCCGGACATGTTGTGGCGCATTATAAAAATGTCAATTTTTAAAGCTTCAAGGTTGCGCCCCGTGTCCGCCAGAGTTTCGCCCTTGAGAACGCTGGAAGCTTTCATGTCCATATTTACCACGTCGCAGGAAAGCCGTTTTTCGGCTATTTCAAAGCTTACGCGCGTTCTGGTGCTGGGCTCGTAAAATAAATTGGCGGCCGTCTTGCCGCGCAGCGCGGGGACTTTTTTAATGTCGCGCGTGGAAACTTCTTTGAAGGAGGCGGCGGTATCCAAAATAAGTTCAATTTCCTCCGCGCTTAAATACTCAAGCCCGAGCAAGTCTTTCTTTGTCCATTTAATCATCTTTAGTCACCAGTTTAATGCTGTCTTCCCCGTCGCTCTCCGCAAGGCGCACTTTCACGTTTTCGGCGCGCGCGGTGGGCAGGTTTTTGCCGACGTAATCCGCCTTTACCGGCAGTTCCCTGTGCCCGCGGTCAACGATTACGGCCAGCTCAATGCGCGACGGGCGGCCAAAGTCCGCCAGCGCGGCAAGCGCGCTGCGTATGGTGCGGCCGGTATAAAGAACGTCGTCTGTAAGAATAAGAATTTTGCCGGTTATGTCAAAAGGAATGTCTGTCGCTTTGAGAAGCGGTGTTTCGGAAACCTGGCTGAGGTCGTCGCGGTAAAGCGTGATGTCAAGCTCCCCATACAAAGTTTCAACGCCGGTAAATTTTTTAATTCTGTCCCGCAGGCGGCGCGCCATAAAAACCCCGCGCGTGCGTATGCCGACGAGCGCGACATTATCCAAAGACGAATGCCTTTCAATAATTTCATGCGCTATGCGGTCTAAAGTTCTGTTAAGCTCAACGCTGTTTTTTATTAATTTTTCCATGCTTCCTCACAAAAAAACCCGCGGCGCGGTTAAGCGCTGCGGGTTTTATTAAATTTAAATCTGATATTCGTCATGCTCTTTTAACCTCGCCGGGTTTAATTAAAGGCCTTTTATATATTATACCTCTTTAAAACAAAGCCCGCTTTTAAGCGGGCTTTGTTTGTTAATAATTTATTTTAGGCGTATAATTTTTCATGTCCATATTTTTATTCATTTTATACGCGTAATCAAGTTCGCTGCTAAGCGCTGACACCGGCACTTTGCCGACGTAGAAAAGATTGTTGTGGAAAGCGGCCAGGCTGAAATCCGCGCCCTGCGCGTCTTTATATTTTTTGCGCAGCGTCTTAATTTCTTCATACGCGCGCAGCTCGCCCGCGGCAACTCCCGGGTTAAACGCTATCTGGCGCGTAAAAACTTCCGCGTCTTCTTTGCTTATGCCCTGCGACATCATGAAAAGAATAGTCTCTTCATAATCAAGCGACTGGGTGCCGAGTTTCAAATCAGCCAAAGCTTTAACGGCGCGCGCATAATCGTCAAAAGCCAGAAATAAAACGTCTTCCTTCGTATTAATATAACCCGTTTCATAAGCCAGATGTTTGGCGTAGGCTGACCAGCCGTCCAGCACCGCGTTGGAAGCCAGAGCGCGGCGTATGGGCTTAGTATTATAGGAGTAAGAATAAAACATCTGCTTGCCCGGCACGACGCTTTCCGTAACCAGCAGTTTTATCTGCGGCAGCGTGAAATTCTTTTTGATAAAAGCGTTAAGCTCAACGCGCGGATTGGCGGTTTTCGTCGGCGGCGTGTGGATAAACAGCGTGCCTACCAGGTTATGTTCAATGCCGTACGGCGGCAGGAACAAATACGAGGGATTTAAAAACGCCGGATACTCCGGCATATGGTTGACGAAAACTTTCATCTCCGAGCCGGGAAGCACGTCGTTCATAGCCTTGTTGGATTTTTTAATTTCCTGCGCGACGGTCATCAAAAGGTTTTCATATTCCGGCACGTCTTTGACGTTTGCGGCTATGGTATAAAAATCTTTAACTTCGGCGTTTTGTTTTTTGAGATTGAAAGCTTTAATCATGACCAGAAGATTTTGTTTTGCTTTGTTAAGAGAAGCTTCGGCGGACTTTGTAAGTTCGTCCGGAGACTGGTCAAGCTGGATTTTGTCCCGCAAAATCATGTCATAATAAGACGGAGATTTTTTAGGCTCCGGTTTGGCGTTTTTGGCCAGCGTTTTAAGCTTTGTAAAAAAATTGCGCAGATTTGTTTTTGTAACGTCGGTAATTTCTTTTAATGAGTTCCGCGCTTCGTCGCCAGCGTCTTTGCCGAGAAAGCCGTCCATATCGCCTATTGACGTGAAAGCGGCGTAAGCTTTGTTGACGGCAAGGGCCGCCTCGCTTTTATAAGCGCCTTTTAAATTGTCCTTGCCGTCTTTAAAAACCTGCGGCAGCAGTTTGACGCGCGGCTCAATAATATACGGGGTCATGGCGTTAATTCTTTTAAGCAGCACGTCGTATGTAGCGTCCTGCGCGGCCAGATAATAGAGCGGGCTTGCCTGCACGCGGCCGCGGGTGGTAAGATAATAATCAAATTCAAGAGTTCTTTCCAGCACGTCGTAATCCGTCTTTTCGGCCTGGGTTAATTTTCTTTTTTTAATTTTGGAAAGCATGTCTTTAATATTCTTTATGTCTTCGCGCCTTTTCTGTTCCGCTTTAACCGTGCGCTCGTCCAGCCTGTCGTTGGCGCGGTCAAGGCCGGCGAGAGTGGCGCGCTCCGGATAAGAATATTCAAGCATGGTAAAATACGCGTTGGTCACGTCAAACAAAGCGTACTGGCCCATAAGAGAATTGATTTGGGTGTCTATGCTCTGCTGCGCGAAAAGCGGCGCACATACGGAAAAAATCACGGACAATAAAGATATTTTTTTCATTTTAATCCCTTTTAAACACATTTATATATAAACCCTATTACATTATTACAATTTTCTACAAAAACAGCAAGGATTTATTTTTTTAAATAAAATCAGCGTTCTTTTAAATTTGATATAATAGAAAAACAGACGGGCTATTAGCTCAGCTGGTAGAGCAGACGCCTCTTAAGCGTAAGGTCACAGGTTCGAACCCTGTATAGCCCACACTTTAGCCGCCTCCCGCTAAAATATAGGACGGATGGCGGAACTGGCAGACGCGTACGGCTTAGGACCGTATGGAGAAATCCTTGAGGGTTCAAGTCCCTCTCCGTCCATAAAATAGGAACAACGCCGACTGCTCGGCGTTGCGGGGATCTCAAAGACGGAGCGATGTTTTTGTTTGAGCCCGCGCCGAAGCGTCAGCGAAGGCGGGCGAAAGGCAAAAACCGCGAGCCCGGCCTGCAGGAAATCTGCGTCAGCAGATTTACCGGAAGGCAAGTCCCTCCCCGTCCATTATTAATGCATATTAACAGGAGAACATAATTCAAATGGCCATTTTCACAAAGGCAGACGCAGCAGACGTAAAAGTAAAAGAACTTTCAAAAAAACCTACCGAAATTACTTTAAGCGTTGAAGTAATCCCCGCGCTGGTTAACAAATGTTTTAACGACGCGCTTATACAGGTGCAGAGCCGCGCGCAGATGCAGGGCTTCCGCTCCGGCAAAGTGCCGCTGCAGCTTGTTAAACAGAATTTTCCGGCGCATATTAAAGAGCGCGCGGTTGATTTTGTCGTGCGCGCCGGCGTGGCAAAAGCTTTGGAAATAAAAAAATTAAATCCGGTTACCGTTCCTTCTTTAACCAAAGCGGATTTTAACACGCTTGAAGAAAATAAACCTTTTACCTTTGAATGTCTGGTTGAAACCGCGCCTGAAGTTGAGCCGAAAAATTATACCGGCATAAAAATTACAAAAAAATCCGACGCGGTGAGCGACGCGGAAGTTGACGCGCGCATTAAAGAAATCCTGGAACACAATTCCCGCTTGGACGACGACGCTGACGGCGTTGTTAAAAACGACAGTTTTGTAACCGTATCCTATGACGCGCTTAAAAACGGAGTGAAAGACCCCAAACTTTCTGCTGACGGAGAACTTATTGACATGTCCGCGCCGCAGACGGTGGCCGGCATGGCGGACATTATAAAAAACGCGAAAAAGGGCGACGTTAAAGATTTTACCGAAACCGTCGGCGGCGAAACCGTGGAGTTCAAGGTTGCCGTGCGGGAAGTTAAGAAAAAAACGGCTCCCGTTCTGGACGCGGCTTTTGCCAAAGACATGGGTTTTGAGACGGTTGAAGACCTTAAAACCAAAGTGCGCGAAGGCATGGCGCAGGACGCCAAAACCGGCGCGGAGCGCGAAACGGTAAAACAGATTGAAGACGCGCTCACGGCCGAAAATAATTTTGATTTGCCCAAAGGCCTGGTGGAAGAACAGCTTGAGTCCACCGTGGAAGGTTTTTTAAAACGCTACGGCGGCGGGCAGAACATTCCGGCCGAGCAGAAAAAAGATTTGGCCGAAAAAATGCGCGAAAACGTTGAAAAAGATTTACGCATAGGCTACATTATTCACGCAATAGCCAAAAAAGAAAATCTGACGGCTGCGGAAGCCGACTGGCAGACCGAGCTGGACAAAACTTTGGCCGAAAACGACAAGAAAGAAGAGAAAAAAATAAAAACGTTTTTCAATGAGCGCAAGGACCATATTATCGCCACTATTACCGAGAGAAAAGTTTTTGATTTTCTTAAGTCCAAGGCAGAAATAAAATAAGTGGGCGGCGCCAAACCGGCATTGCATTAAAATTCCCCCTTTTAGGGGGAATTTTAATATTTTTATCAATAAATTTAAAAGCTGAGCGGTTTTTTGTTTTGCTGAAATTTGCAGGACTTTAAACGATTATTTTTTAACTTCAGGGCCGGCGCCAAGCCGGCTCTTTTTTTATGAACAAATCCGGCTTACGCGCGCCCCGCGCAGGCAAAACGCATTATAATATTTTTTAATTATCTTCTCCCACGAAACCATAATAAATAAACGGTATATATTGTCACGCCGTTTTTTTGTTATTATAATATATGAAGTTAATTATTTTATGCCGCATAGAAAGGAATTGGGTTATGTTAAGAAAATTTAGGGTTTCAGGTTTTACGTTAATAGAATTATTAGTAGTGGTGCTGATAATAGGGATACTGACGGCTATAGCGGTGCCGCAGTATATGACCGCCATTGATAAGACCAGATTTACCAATCTTATGATTCCCGCAAAAGCCATAGTAACCGCGCAAAACAGTTATTATTCCGAAACTGGGGCGTACGCTCAGAATTTTAAAGACCTCGTCATCCGCGCCGGAAACGACCAGCAAAATGTTTCCGCGGGCGTAATCACTATAGAGGGCGGCTCTTTAAAATTTACTTTAAACACCGAGGGGCAATTCTTATACGTCAGCGGGCAGGACAACAGACTGTCAAATATTTATAAACATTATTTTCCCCTTTCGCCGCAATTCCCGGGGGAGAGACATTGCGAAGCTCCGGCCGGCAATTTTCGCGCCAACAGGCTTTGCCGCGCGCTGGGAGGGACTGAAATAGGAACCAACGGCAGCAACACGGTATACCTGCTTTCCGGCTCCGGAGATTCCGCGGGAGGCTCTTTTGAATGTTCCCCGGCTTGCAGCGGCAATCAAGTCTGTTACAATCTTTCCTGCAAATGCCCGTCCAATCTGCCGACGTGGGACGGTTCAAACTGCACCTCTACCTGCGCGGCGGGGCAAAGCGGGTGCAAGTGCCCCTCGTCCGCACCTGTCTGGAACGGGACAAATTGCACACAGTGTCCGGATGGCTCCGGCCCGTTTGGCAGCGGCGGCTCAACAACATGCGTTTGTTCAAACACAACTCCAGTTTGGAACGGAGAAAAATGTGTGGCCTGCTCCAACGGTCAGGTTCCAATGGGAAGCAGCAGTTCCGGCGAGGCCGTCTCTTGCGGCTGTCCCGGCGATAAACCGATATGGAACGGAACTCAGTGCACGGCCTGTCCCGCAGGGCAGGTTCTCTCCGGCAGCACAAACTCAGCCGGCGCCGCCACATGCGGCTGCCCCAAAGAAACGCCAATATGGACGGGGACTGAATGTATGGCCTGCACCGGCGGACGCGTTTACGGCGGCGCCAGCGGCGTAGCCACAACTTGCAGCTGCACTAATGAAAAACCTATTTGGACCGGGACTGAATGCATAGCCTGCACCGGAGGGCGCGTCGCGGGCGGCAGCGGCGGCCCCGTGACATGCGGCTGCCCGGGCGCTAAACCTTACTGGGACGGAGAGAACTGCCAGCCCTGTCCCGCCGGACAAAACTGCTCCTGCACCACAGCAAAACCTCTTTGGAACGGGACCGAATGCGTAGAATGCGACGGGGACCGCATAAGCGGCGTATACGGCGGCTGCATATGCACTAAGGACAAACCCGTTTATGACGGCACAAAATGTACCGCATGCCCCGGCGGCCAGGTAAGCGGCGCAACCGGCGGCTGCGGATGCCCGATTGCAACACCTCTTTTTGACGGAGAGAAGTGCATACCATGTGACGGCGGGCGCGTAAGCGGCATATACGGCGGCTGCGTCTGCCCAAAATCAGCTCCTACTTGGGACGGGACAAAATGTAATGTATGCGACGGCGGACGCCAAAGCGCCATGTACGTCGGAGGCTGTACCTGCCCCAACAGCACGCCGGTTTGGGACGGAACAAAATGCGTGGAATGTACCGGCGGCCGGGTAAAAGGCATGTATGGCGGCTGCATCTGCCCGAACAATACGCCGATTTGGGACGGACTGAAGTGTCAGGAGTGTCTCGGCGGGCAGGTTACAAACAACGGAAACTGCTCCTGCCCCGCGAGCGCGCCCGTTTGGGACGGGACTAAATGCGTTGTAAGTTAAAATTTTAATTAAGACCCTGATTAATTAAAAAATATGTAAAATAATAATGAGGCTCAAATATATGGATTTGGAAAAAACCAGGGATACTTTTAAAAGTAATTTTTTGGGCAGGAGTTTTTTATGGCTCTTGTCCAAAATTTACGGACTCGCAACGGCAATAAATAAGTTTTTATACGATAACGGGTGGCGCAAAAGCTACTCGGTAAACACGCGCGTTGTCTGCATAGGCAATATTACCGCAGGCGGCACCGGCAAAACCACGGCCGTGCTGCTCGCGGCCCGTACTTTGGCTGAGGCGGGCATAAGAACGGCTATAGTTTCCCGCGGGTACAAACGCGCTATTAAAGACAAAAACCCCGTGGTGCTTTTTGACGACGAACTTGAAAATAACTGGACCACGGCCGGCGACGAGCCTTTTATGATGTCCCGCAGTCTGGCCGACGTAAAAGTGCCCATCGTCATACACAAAGACCGTTACCTTGCCGCTACCGAAGCTTTGCGCCGTTTTAAAAGCCAGATTATTCTGCTGGACGACGGTTTTCAGCATTTCCGCCTTAAAAGAGACGTTGATATTCTGCTCATTGACGCGCGCAATCCGTTCGGCGGCAAAAAGCTTTTGCCTTACGGCGAACTGCGCGAAAGCCTTAAAGGTTTGAGCCGCGCCAACCTTATTTTAATCACGCACAGCGACCATGTTGACGGCCGCAGGCTTGAAGATATACGAGACCAAATCCGCCTTATCAACGAAGACGTGCAGATTTTGAGCGCCGTCCACAAACCTGACCACTATTTTGATATTTGCAACTCCGCAAAAGTGCCTCTTAATTCGCTTAAAGGCGAGGCCGGCGTGTTTTCCGCCATAGGCGAGCCCGGAGGGTTTGAAGACACTTTAAGGAAGCTGGGCATGTCCCTGACAAAAGTCTGGCGTTACCCCGACCACAGGCGTTACACAGAGTTTGATTTAAAAAATTTTGTGGAACTTTCCGGCGGCGCGCCGCTTATAACCACATTTAAGGATTTTGTAAAATTTCCCGACAACTGGCGGGATATTTTAAAGAAAAACGTTTACGTACTCTCTATAAATATGGAAATAAAAGGCAAAAAAGAATTTGAAGTGTTCACTGAGGCTCTGTATCCAAATTTCACAAAACTCGGCGGTAAAAATAAAAAATGAGAGAAAAAATAAATTATAAGGCAATGGATTTCGGCGCGTTCTGGGGAAGAAGTTTTAAACTCGCCGGCGAATGTTTTTGGGCTATGCTGGGCCTCACGCTCGCCTGCGCAGTACTGGCGCTGGTCATAGGCCTGGGCGGCGCGCTTTTAAGAGTGCCGACGTTTGCAACGATTGTTTTATGTCTCATTATGCTGCTTTATTATCCCTCCGCCGTAAAAATAGTCGGCAGCAGGGCGGAAGGAGCGCCCGTCGGGGTATTTGCTTCCATGCAGTCAAGCGGAATTCCGGCTTTTCATTTCATAACAGCCGCGCTTTTAATGTCCGTTCCCATAAGCGCAATAAGCCTCGGCCTGCATTTTGCCGGCGTTGACGACTGGCGGCTTGCGGCGCTGTTTAACGTTATAAATTTGTTCGCTCTTTTATACGTTGTGTTTGTGCTGGCGGCCGTTGCGCTGCGGGAAAAAACGTTTTGGGAAGCTTTCCGATACAGCTTTTCCGTCGTCAAAAATAATTACTGGAAAACGCTGGGTTATCTTGCAAGCATAGCCGTTTTTGCCGTTGCGGTATATATAATTTATTATCTTGTAATGTATTTTGCCGTATTTGTAAGCGGCGCGTCATACGCGTTTATGAGCGGCAAAATTGATTTGCCTCTGATGATACTGATAGGGCTGGGCATGGCCTTGGTGAATCTGGTTTTTATTACCTGGCTTACTTCTTTTATTTACAGCGCTTATGCTCTTTTATTTTTAAAACTTGAGGATGGCGTTTACGGCGAACTTGATTTTGACGAGCTTGACAAAACCGCGCCGGCGCAAACAGTGGTTCCCTCGGCGGAACCTTTGGAAAATTACGACAACCTGCCAGAGAGCGAAAAATTTTACAGAAGCATTTTTGATAAAGCCAACAAAGAGTCCGCCTTTGCCGGAGGCGAAATGCCCACTCTTTACGTTGACACCGCCAACGCCAGCGAACAGGATATAGAAAAAATCCTGCAAAAACGCTTGCGCGACAGGGATAAAAACAGGCAGCAGGAAGACGGTATGGAAAAAACCGTAACGCTTTCCCAGCAAAACCTTGAAATCACTTTGGAAGACACAGAATATCTTCCGGAAAACCCCGGCGTCAAGACGTCTAAAGAACCGCTGCCGCCGCCGGGCCCGGTAACGCCGCGTCTTAAAGTTGTCAACGTTCCCCCTCCACCGCCGGATAAAAATAAATAGGATAAATAATGCAAACCCAACTGTTTAAAAAACTTTACGCCGTAGCGGATATTATCGGAGATTCCTTTAACGTATTTTTTAAAAATATAGTGAATCTTCTGTTGTTTCAGCTTATTTACGTCGGCGCAGTTATCGCCGGCATGATACCATGCTTGACATATCTTGCCTTAAAAATCGGTCCGGTGCTGGTGCTTTCGGCGGATTTACCGCAGGAACAGGCGCAGCAGGCGGCTTTAGACGCGTTTAAAACCATTGCCGCCGACCCTTATTTTTGGCTGCTGTTTGCCGCGCTTTTTATTATTCTGATAATCGCCGCGGTATGGAAAATGGCCGCCGTGTCCGCGTACCTTGAAAGCAAACTTTTGGGCGCGCCGCTTAATATTTGGCAGAGTTTTAAAAAGAGTTATTACAGGATAACGCCTTTTGTTTTTACGATACTTGCCGTCGGGCTCGCGGTTTACGTTCTGCCGTTTATTTTTACCGGCGCGGCGGTTTTTGCTTTTGTATCGGAAAATTACGCGCTGGGCGCGGCGGGCATATTCGGCGCTTTTATTACTTTCATAGCCGCGTGGTTTGCTTTTATGTCAGTCCTGCC
>JAIRUU010000004.1 GCA_031254225.1 Candidatus Elusimicrobium euhamitermitis | reverse complement strand
TTCCCGCCGTATAAACCTATAAGCGTGCGTATGGGGCGGGCAAAGCGCAGGCCGCTCGGCTCCCACGTCATGTTTTTCTGGAACTGTAAACCGGTAATAATTTTGGTAAAAATCTGCGGCAAAAGTTTTTGCGAAATCCCGCCTTTTATTTTAATTTCCGCAAAAATAAAAGGGCCGTTAGGCGTGTCTTTGACGATAAGCTGCGCCGGTTTAACGCCGTTCTTCTCGGCAAAACCGACGGACTGCGGCGTAAAATTGCCGGCCGCGTCTTTTAACATTTTGGCGGGCGGGCCTTTAATTTCTTTTTCAATATCTTTAGCTTTGGGTTCTATACCGTCTATAATTAAAGCCAGTTTTCTGAAACTGCCAAACGCGCGCAGAGACGCGTAACCTATATTATTTTCCGCCAGCTGCGCCTTGGCCAAAGTTTCCATCTGCGCCAGAGCGTCAGGCACAAAGCGGGCCGGCAAATGTTCAACGCCTATTTCAAGCAGCGCGTCGTTGTTCATTTTTTGGCCTCCGGCTCATTTGCTTTGACGTAAACCGCAGCGCAAAGTTTGGCAAGATTGCGTATTTTGGCAATAATATTCGTGCGGTCAGACACGCTTATGGCGCCGCGCGCCTCAAGCATATTAAAATAGTGGGACACTTTCATGGCCGCGTCATACGCCGGCAGATATAAACCTTTGGCGCACAAAGCTTTGCACTCCGTCTCATAATCAGCGACGTAGCGGCGCAGATTTTCAATATTCGCCTCTTCAAAATTATAATGCGAAAACTGGCGTTCCTGCTCCAACACCATATCGCCGTACGTCAGTTTATTGTTCCACATAATGTCAAAAACGCTGTTTTTTTTCTGCGAATAAGTGGCAATACGCTCAAGGCCGTAAGTAAGCTCCGCGGTTATGGGGTTTAAAGAATAACCGGCCATGTTTTGGAAATACGTGAACTGCGTTATTTCCATGCCGTCCATCCAGATTTCCCAGCCCACGCCGCTTGCGCCCAGCGTTGGGGACTGCCAGTCGTCCTCCACCCATCTTACGTCATGTTTTTTGGGGTCTAAGCCTATGGCTTTTAGGGAATTTAAATAAAGTTCCTGCACGTTTGACGGCGCGGGTTTTAAAATAACCTGAAACTGGAAATATTTGCCAAGCCTGTTCGGATTTTCGCCGTAACGCCCGTCCGCCGGCCTGCGGCACGGCTCAACGTACGCTACGGACGTCGGTTTTGACGTCAGGGAACCGAAAAACGTCAGCGGGTTAAAAGTGCCCGCGCCTTTTTCCACGTCATAAGGCTGGGCTATGATACACCCCTGTTTTTTCCAATATTCCTGCAGAGAAGAAATGATATCCTGAAAGTTCATATATTAGATTTTACTAATTTATACGCATTTGGCGCACTAAACAGGAACTACTGTATTGTATAAACGTCCCAGGTTGAACTGTATCTTCTGTCAAATACTCCGCCGATTACTTTGCAGAGTTTGGCAGATGTCGGCTGCGCATTATATGCGTAACATAAAACTCTGTTGCTTTTCGGCAGAAAAAACAGTTGTGTAGAATATGGCGCTCCATATGGCAAAATTTGAATTACAACGGATTCTTCTGAATATCCGTCCGCATTTACTCTTAAATCTAATGCCGCAATATCGGACGACACAGCGTGCGGACCAGACGGACCGGTGCTAAAAACAAATCCGTCCGGCAAAATAATATCCAAATCCTGAAAAGTCGGTCTGTTAGACGGGGTAATATCCCCGTTTTCAAGAGACCATCTTTTCATGGAATCGTTTAAGGCTTTCCCCAATATAAACGCTTTTGACAATCTTGTCTTTTCCACGGCATATTGATATTGCGGCAGCGCAATAGCGGCAAGTATTCCTATTATGAGAACGACAACTAATAATTCTATCAGCGTAAAACCTTTATATATTTCTTCAGCCATACGGAAAATATATAAATTTTTGATTACGTTAAGGGATACATAGTCTTTTTACTTTTTTATAACACAAAACGATTAGGCCAAAACGGTTTTTGGCTAATTAAATTTTCATCAACAGATTTTTTATATATTCTGTTTTACTGCGGATGGCGGAGGCAAAATTTTTGTTTGATAATAAATATTTCGGGCTTTTTAAGATTGTCAGATAAATCTTTTTTTTATTTATTTTTATTCTGTTTGCCAAAACGTCTGACTGCGCCAGCAGTTCAATAGTATCCAACGCCCACAGAGCGGGTAATAATACCGAACCGCGCAAACGCCAGCTGCTCTTCGGTATTTGCTCAAAATACTGCGGCGCGGAGCTGATTTTATCAAGCCCCCACAATATCCATTTTTTTATAACCGGGTTTACCGCGCGGAAATTGCCGTCTTGAAAATCCTTGACCGTAATGCCGAAAAACTTTAAATCCTCCGCCGGAAAATAACAGCGGCCGTTTGCGATATCTTCTTTAACGTCGCGCATAATATTTACTATTTGAAGCGCGTCGCCGATATTTGCGCCCAGCATTTTAAAATTTTCCGCAGGCATTTTTATTCGGGCGGCTTTTAAAATAAGTTCGCTCCAAAAAACGCCGGGCGCGCCGCCCATTGCGCCGCAGTAATATTCCAGCAGCGCGGTTTTTTCAAGCGCCGTCAAAACGCCGGACTTAAAAGTTTTAAGGTCAAACAACATTCCCTCGCACACTTTTTCCGCCACGGTGATGACAAGTTTTTTGTCATTGCTTTCAAACCTTTGATAAATTGAAATGCAAAGAGACAGGTTTTGCATAAGAAATTTTTCATCCGCTTTTTGCGCGCCGTCTTGTATTTCTTTGGCAAATTCTTCCGCGCCGCCGTTTTCAATAATTGAAGGATATTTCTCTATCCAAAAAATTTTACGCTCATGTGGAATAGCGCTTGCGTCCGCCGCGGTGTCCGCCGCGCGGCATAAAAGATACGCGGTTGAAAAAATAATCCTTTCCCGTTCCGGCAAAACCGCCGCGCTTTTTTGCAGCGTCCTGCCAGTCCGCCGCAGCAGATTATCCAAAATTTTTAATTCCGCGCGGGTTATTTCCATTAATGCAGCCCCACTTTACAGACGTGGCTTTCACGGTATTTTAACAGGCAGGCGGCTTCCTCTTTTTTATATTCGCCCGTGCGGCGGGAGAGTTCGTCAAAATCAACCAAGTCTCCCTCAAACATCGGGCCGTCAACGCACGCGAATTTTATTTTACCGCCCACGCTCACGCGGCAGCAGCCGCACATGCCCGTGCCGTCTAAAATAATAGGGTTTAAACTGGCGTATGATTTTATGCCCAGCTTTTGCATAAGCCTGCAGCAAAATTTCATCATGGGCACGGGCCCTATCACAAAACCGGCGTCAATTTTTTCCCCGCCGTCGCGTAACTTTTGCAAAGCGTCCGTTACCAGACCTTTTTGGCCGTAAGACCCGTCGTCAGTCGTACACACGGTAATATCCGAAATCTGCCGCATTTCTTGCTCAAGTATAAGCAAATCTTTAGTCCGCGCGCCGAGGATAGAAATTACTTTGTTGCCCGCGCTTTTCAAAGCTTTGGCTATGGGATAAACTTCCGCAATGCCCACCCCGCCGCCGACAACCGCGACTGTGCCGTATTTCTTAATTTCCACCGGCGCGCCGAGCGGGCCGGCAACGGCTTCAAAAATTTCCCCCTGTTTCTTATCATTAAACATCACGGTGGATTTGCCTATCGCCTGTATGATGACGGTGATTGTTCCACGCTTTTCGTCCCAGTCAACAAGCGTTACTGGCACGCGCTCTCCGGCGGCGTTTGCTTTTAAAATTACAAACTGGCCGGCGCGGGCTTTGCGCGCTATAAGCGGCGCAAAAATATCAAAACGCGCGATATCTTTGGACAAATTTATTTTTGTCACAATTTCATTTTTTGTCATTTTGCCCCCGCAAATACTCGTCAATTTTGCCGGCGGCCGTAATGCCGTCTTTCATGGCCATGAGCACCGTTGCCCCGCTCCTTATAATATCCCCGCCGGCAAAAACGCCTTTCATCGTCGTCTCGCCGCCTTCTTTGGCAACCAGCACGCCCGTTGCACTTGTTTTAAGTTCCGGCGTTTTGCGCGGGATAACCGGGTTTGGTTTTTGGCCTATGGCTACTATAATAGTGTCGGCCTCAATAATAAAATTGGAATTTTCTATAGGAACGGGAACGCGGCGGCCTTTGGCGTCCGGCTCGCCTAATTTATTGCGCGCGCATTTTATAGCGCGCACGCGGCCGTTTTCATTGCCAAGGATTTCTTTTTGGACTGTAAGGAATTCAAACTTAACGCCCTCTTCCACAGCGTTTTCAATTTCTTCTTCTCTTGCGGGCATTTCTTCCCGCCCTCGGCGATAGACTATCGTCACGCTTTCGGGCCCGAGGCGCATGGCGCAGCGCGCGGCGTCCATAGCGCTGTTCCCGCCGCCCAGAACAACCACCTTTTTGCCTATGCCTACCGGAGTGTCAACATTCGGGAATTTATAAGCCTGCATTAAATTTATTCTTGTCAAAAATTCATTAGCGCTGTAAACGCCTACCAGATTTTCCCCGGGCACGCCCGCCATAGTCGGAAGTCCGGCGCCGCTGCCTATGTAAACGGCGTCAAAATCTTTGAGCAGTTCCTCAACAGTTATGGTATTGCCGACAATCACGCTGCTTTCAAAAATTACGCCCATGTCTTTAACCGTCTGAATTTCTTTTTCAATAATTTCGCGCGGAAGGCGGAAAGCGGGAATGCCGTAACGCAGCACGCCGCCAAAATCATGCAGCGCTTCGTAGACGACAACGTCGTGGCCCAATCTCCTAAGCTCCGCCGCGGCCGAAAGCGACGACGGCCCGCTGCCCACGCACGCCGCCCTTTTGCCGGTGGATTTTCCCGCTACAGGGGGTCTTAAAACTCCAGTGTTTCTCGCGGTATCCGCCGTATATCTTTCCAGCAGGCCGACTGCCACCGGCTTAAATCTTCCGTTAAGTATGCACGCGCCCTCGCAATGGTTTTCCTGCGGGCAGACGCGGCCGCACACGGCGGGCAAAAGGCTGGTCTTCATAATTTCCGTCGCGGCTGCGCCGACGTCGCCTTTTAGCAGAGCTTCAATAAACTGCGGGATTCTGACGTTTACCGGACAGGCGGCGCTGCAGCGCGCGTTTTTGCAGTTAAGGCAGCGCTGCGCTTCAAGAAGCGCGGTTTTCTCGTCAAATCCGACGACGACGGGGTCAAAATTTTTTATCCTGTCCTTCGGGTTTTGGCGGGCGCCCTGCTGCCGCGGCAGAGAAGGGTTTGGCATAAAATAACCTCTTTAAAAAAATTGATAAATTATTATAATATGTATAATATAATTATACAAAACAGGAGGGTAACGATATGTCATACAAAGACGGTTTCAGCACGCTCGGGGCGTTTATAATAGGCGGCATTATCGGCGCGGCGGCGGGAATTCTGCTCGCGCCCGAAAAAGGCGAAGATACCAGGGAAAAACTTAAAGAATGGGCCGAAGATACGTGGGCCGACAAAAAAGAAAACCTTGAGGCGATGAAAGAACAGATTGAAAAAAAACTCGCCAAAAAGAAAAAAGAGCTCGGCAAAAAATTAAGCAAAGTAAAAGAAGAAATAGCGGACGCCGTTCTTGACAACGAGGGGAATTAATAAGTATCGGGGGTAAATATGGAGGCTATGACATTCTGTGATTTCTGCGGTGCGCCCGTGGAAAAGGGGCAGAAAGCGTGCCCGGCCTGCATTAAAAAAGGCAAAAAGCATAAACATTAAGACTAACAAAAAAATATCCTCCGTCCACGGAGGATATTTTTTGATAATGCTAAAACAACAAACACGCTGCGACTAATTCCCCCTTTTAGGGGGAAAGGGGTAAATGGATGTTATCAAACGCCGTTTGATATTACCTCTTACACAAAAGTCTTACAGACACATATTTGTGTACATTTACCCCTACCCCCTTCGGGGACTTCCCCTAAAAGGGGAAGTTATCATTCTTTTTATATTTATATACCTTTTTATCAATATCTATTTTTTATTATAATTAGAACATGAAAAGAATTTTATTTATAGCGTTGGGTTTCGGTTTGATTTTCCTGGTAATTTTTACCCATGTACAGGTTAAAAAACTCGCCGCGCGCGAGGAAGCCAAAAAAAAGGAGTTTCCTAAAATTATGAAAGTAAATTTTAATTACGACAGCGTTTATCTTGCCGGCGGCTGTTTTTGGGGCGTGGAGGCTTTTCTGGACAAAATACCGGGCGTAAAAAATACGCAGGTCGGCTACGCAAACGGAAATACAAAAAACCCGACGTACGAACAGGTCAAATACGAGAACACCGGCCACGCGGAAGCGGTTTACGTGCAGTATAACCCAAAAGAAATTACGCTTGAACAACTGATAAAAATATTTTTTGAGATTATTGACCCCGCGTCAATAAACAAACAGGGCGGCGATGCCGGCGCCCAGTACAGGACCGGCGTTTATTACACGGACGAAAAAGACAAAGAAAGAATACAAAAAGTTTTTGACGAGCTTGCGCCGAATTACAAAGCGCCGATTGTCGTGGAATTAAAACCGATTGACAACTTTTATCCGGCGGAAAATTATCATCAGAAATATCTGCAAAAAAATCCCAACGGGTACTGCCACATAGATTTAAGCAAGGCTGATAAGTATAAAAAAACTGCTTAATCTTTATTTCATCTGGTATATATCCCAGCCTGCCAAATTTGACTGCTGCAAAATTCCGCCGAAAACGCTCTTGCAGAAATTAACGCCCGCGGTTTGCGAAACAAGCTGCACGCAGTAAATCTGCCCGTTGGAATAAACAAATCCGCAGTATTTATACGGCCCGCTCATTCTTATAACTCCTATCGCGCCGTACCAGAAAGCCGAGGTATTGATATCAATAGCATAATCAAAATTTTTGCCGCGCAGACCGCCGCCGGTACCGTGCCCTAAACCGCCCGCGCCGGAAACTGCCGTGGCGTTAGGCACTTCCACGTCCAAATTGTCAAACGTCAGAGACGGAGCTCCCGTCGCCAGAATATAACCGGCCTGCGCGCGCCCGAGCGCGGAAGCAAGGACATATGCTTCCGAAAATCGGCTCTTTTCAACTGTTTTATTATACATAGGCAGAGCGACGGCGGCGAGAATACCTATGATGAGAACGACAACCAGCAGTTCAATGAGCGTAAATCCGTTTATTGTTTTCGTCATATCAGAGAGTATATAAAATTCTGTTTACATCTGAAAGTATATAGTCCGGACAATTTTTTCTTATCCAAAATAATTAAGACAGGGCTACTTAATTTTGGTTTCAAAAAACGTTAAGATATCTTCCGTTTCTTTTATAATATCCGCGGCGTTCTGCGGGAAATTAATACGCAGGCCGTCGCCTTTGGGCGAGGGCAGAAATTTCAGTCTGCCGCCGTATTTTACAAGCAGCTCGCTGACCAGGCCGTCCGGCATTTTAAAGTCTTTGGTAAAATAAAATTCCGCAAAAAACCGGGTGGCTTCAATGTGGCGCGCTTTGACTGCGCCCGCCCTGTTGGAAATCAAAACCGCGCGGCTGAGATTTTTTACTTCCGTCGGCAGCGGGCCGCAAAGGTCTGCCAGTTTATCCAAAATTTTTTGCTGCGTCGCTGCGTTGCTCGCAATTAACTCTTTATAAAACCGCAGGCGTTCGTTATCGTCCGGCAGATATTCCGGCGGGATAAACGCCGGCAGCGGCATATTTACCGTGGAGCGGTAAATTTTTTCAACAGGCTCGCCTTTCAATTTTTTAACTTCCGCGGCCACCATGTCGCAGTACAAACTGAGGCCCACCTCGTTTGCAAAGCCGTGCTGTTTTGTGCCCAATAACTCGCCCGCGCCGCGTATTTCCATGTCGCGCAAAGCAAGTTTAAAACCGCTGCCAAGCTCGTTCATTTCCATAAGCGCGCCAAGTCTTTTTTTGGCGTCCTCAGTCGGGTCTTTTTCTTCTTTCGGCAGTTTAAAGGCCCGCAGCTCGTCGTAATTATTTTCCTTCGGTTTTTGGAAAAGCCAGTCAGGATGGAATAAATAGCAGTACGCTTTTCTGTCCCCGCGGCCTATGCGCCCGCGCAGCTGGTAAAGCTGCGCAAGCCCGAAATCCTGCGCCGCCTCCACGATAAGCGTGTTTGCGTTGCTTATGTCCAAACCGCTTTCAATAATCGTGGAAGCAAGAAGAATATCATACTTGTTATTATAAAAACCCCAAAGCGTTTCTTCCAATAAATCCTCCTCCATCTGGCCGTGCGCCATGCAGATTTTGGCCTCCGGCACAAGTTTTTCAAGAAGCGCTTTTCTGGACTCCATGCTCTGCACACGGTTGTAAACAAAATATACCTGCCCGCCGCGCGCTATTTCCTGGCGTATGGCGTTGGCCGCGAGCTCGTCATTCCACGGCGAAACTATTGTCTTGACCGGCATTCTTCCCTGCGGCGGAGTTTCAATAATTGACAAATCCCGCAGCGAAGACAAAGCCTGGTTTAACGTGCGCGGAATGGGCGTGGCGGAAAGCATTAACGTGTGCACGCCGGCGCATTTAGCTTTTATTTTCTCTTTCTGCTTGACGCCGAAGCGGTGTTCTTCGTCAATAATCACAAGGCCCAGGTTTTTAAAATTAATATCTTTTGACAGCAGCCGGTGAGTGCCTATTACAATTTCAACCGCGCCGGTTTTAATTTTTTCCGCCGCGGCTTTTTGCTCCGCTTTCGTCTGAAATCTGCTTAACATCTCAACGCTTACGGGAAACGCGGCCAGACGTTTTGTAAAAGTTTTAAAGTGCTGGGCGGCAAGTATCGTCGTGGGAACAAGCACAAGCACCTGCATATTGCTGAGCGCCACGCGCAGCGCGGCGCGCATGGCGACTTCCGTTTTGCCAAAGCCCACGTCCCCCACAAGCATGCGGTCCATGGTTTTTTGGCGGCTTAAATCATCAAGAATTTCGGACACGGCCTGCGCCTGATCAGGCGTTTCGGTAAACGGAAAAGATTCGGCAAACTCGCTTTCAATATGCGCGTCGCCCGTCATGGCGGCTCCGCCCGCCGCAGCGCGTTTGGCTTCCAGAGCAAGAATTTCCTGCGCGTCCTGCTGCGCGGCTTCTTTAACGCGGCGTTTAACTTCTTTCCACGCAACTCCGCCCAGCGTTGAAAGCGGCGGCGTTTTGCCTTTAACGCCGATATATTTTTGCACTTTGCCAAAATCAGCTATAGGCACAAAAAGCTTGCTGCCTTTGCGGTATTCTATGACAAGGCAGTCCGTGGGCGCCGCGCCCTCGTCAAAAACTTTCAGCCCCAGGTATTTTCCTATGCCGTGCACCTGATGCACGATGTAATCTCCGGCGGACAAATCTTTAAACCTCACTCTTTTGGCGCTTTCAATTTCAAAATTTTTAAGCAGCGCGCTTGCGTGATAATTACGGTTTAAAATTTCCGACGACGTGATATACGCTTTTTTATTTTCCGCGTCCCTAAACCCCTGCGTTATGGGCGCGGTTTTAAATTTAACTAAATCAAAAATATTTTGTTTTGCAAAAATTTCTTCAAGCCTGTCCCTCTCGCCGCGGTTTAGCGCAAAAATTGTTATATCGTAACCGCGGTTTTTTAAAGAATTAATCTCGCGCGCAAGCAAATCCATGTTTGCGTTAAAAGCGATATTCGCCGTAAGACCGCAGTTTGCGCCGTAAGGCAGCGGCGTTATCACGTTTCCGTTTCCGGCGGCAAAATCTTTGGACGGATTATCATAAACAAACTCCGCGCCGCCGAGCCAGGAGGAAATGTCCGACGGAGTTTCTTTAAACGAAAGCGGAATTATAGTGACGGAATCTTTGTACTCTTTTGTGTTTTGGGTGTCAATATCAAAGGAGCTTATAGTCTCAATTTTATTGCCCGCAAAATAAATGCGCGCGGGCTGCGCGGAGCCTGGCACAAAAATATCGGTCACGCTGCCGCGCACCGCAAACTGGCCGGGCGCCTCGGTAAATTCTTCGCGCGAATATCCGGCGGCGGAAAGAAAATCAATAAGCGCGCCGCGCATTAAAATATCGTTTTGTTTTATTGTTTTTACGGAGTTTAAAAAATCTTTTTTGCCGGGCAGCGGAGTATTTAAAACATCATATGCGGTCATAACGGCGAGCGGCGTTTTGGCGTTAATAATTTTGTGCAGCGCGTGCATTAAAGAATTTCTTTCCCCGCCGAGATACACGGCGGTAAACGGAGTGTTTTCCGCCCAGGCCGCAAGAGCGGCTTCAAAAGAATCCAGCCCTTCTTCATTTGCCGAAACAAAGACCGCGTTAACCGAATTTTTTATAAATTTATCAAAAAAGAAGCGCGCCTTTGCGCCAAAATTGGGCAGGCCGTAAAAAGTACTCCGTCCTCCGAACGGCTTTCCTCTCCCCTCTGCGGGAGAGAATACAGGTGAGGGGTTTGAACACATAATGTACACAAATATGCGCCGTATCCGGCTGGAAAAACTCGGCGCAATTTTTGGAAATTTTTCCTTCTCTTTCCGCTACCCCTCACCCCAACCCCTCTCCCGCAAGGGGCGAGGGGAAAGATATAGCAATGAGCGAGGGAACATACGGCCTAAAACGATTTCGGTTCCGTGCCTTTTTTAAAGGCTTCCAAAAATTTATCTCTGTCTGTAGGCTGGGCGAGTTTGCCGGTATTGGGGTCTATAAAAACATAGGAAATGCCGTCGGGCACGGTAAAATCCGTCTTAGGCTCTTTGGCCAGAATTTTTTCCATAATATCCGTCCACCACGGAGCAACGGAACCGCCGCCGGTCCACGTGCCTTGTTTCTGGAAAGTATCGTCGTCATAACCCATCCACGCTGCGGCCGCCGTCTGCGGCGTCATGCCCACAAACCACGCGTCGCGGTGATTTTGGCTGGTGCCTGTTTTAGCGGCGAGCGGCCTGTCAAGACGCCGCGCCGCGCCGCCAGTGCCGCGCTGGACGACGCCCTTCATCATATTAATAAGAAGGAAAGAGTTTTGCGGAGAGAAAGCTTCCTCTTCCGTAGTTGTATGCTGCTCAAGTATGCGGCCGTTGGCGTCCGTCACTTTATCAATATAATAATTCTGCACGTGTATGCCGTTATTGGCAAAAGTGCTCATGCCTTCAAGCTGCTCGTCAAGCGTAAGCGCGGAAACGCCGAGCGCAAGCGCCGGCACCGGCGCAAGCGGGCTTTTGACGCCGGCTTTTCTGGCTACCCTTATAACTTCCCCTATGCCCACGGCGTCAATCAGATTAACCGCAACAAGATTTTTAGATTTTTCCAAACCCGCGCGCATTGTAACCCAGCCGGACGACTTGCCGCCCATATTCTGCGGCACCCAGACCGCAAAATTTTTGCCGGAAACAAAAGACTGGGAAGCAAGATCAAGCGAATACTGGTCGTCGTCTTCGTTAAAAGTGTGCCAGTTCCTGCCGTCAAAATAAAACATAGTCGGCAAATCTTTGACAAGCGTGGCGGGCGTATAATTTTTTTGCAGCGCGGCCATCCACACATAAGGTTTAAAACTGCTGCCGGGCTGGCGTTTGGCCTGAGTCGCGCGGTTAAAGCGGGACTCTTCATAATCCCTGCCGCCGACCATGACGCGCACGGCGCCCGTCTTAACGTCGCGCGCCATAAAGCTGGCCTGCAGTTTTGGGTAATTGCCGACGGGCTGCTGCGCTTCGGAATCTTCGTCGTTGGCCGTGTCCTCGTCGCTGAATTCCGGGATTTCTATGCCCAGACCTTTTGCTATTTTAGCGTCATATTCTGAGAGTTTTTTATTTATTATATCTTCGGCAACAGCCTGCTGGTCAATGTCTATGGTAGTGTAAATATTAAGGCCCGCTTTCCAAAGTATTTCCATGCCGTATTTCGGCTCAAGAATTTTTCTTACATATTCAATAAAATAAAGGCCCGTAACATTTTTCTGCGCCGGCCGCTTGGCGGGCAGAGGCTCCTGGTTTGCCTTGTCAAATTCGGCCTCGGTTATATACCCCTGCTCTTTCATCACTTTAAGAACAAGAGAGCGGCGCGCAAGGGCCACTTCCGGATTTGCAAAAGGATTATATTTGCCCGGCGCGGGAATAACGCCCACAATCATGGCGGACTGCGCAAGCGTCAAATCTTTTAAATCTTTATCAAAATATTTTTTGGCCGCCGTTTTAACGCCGTACGCGCCCTCGCCGAAATAAATTTCGTTCAAATAAAGCTGCAGAATTTCCTGTTTGCTGAAACGGTTTTCAATCTGGACGGCCAAGATAATTTCGCGTATTTTTCTTATCAATTTTTTTTCTTTGGTTAAAAATACGCCGCGGGAAAGCTGCTGCGTAAGCGTGCTGCCGCCCTGTTTTGCGCGGCCGGTAAAAACGTCGTTTATTACGGCGCGCAGCGTGCCTTTGACGGAAAAACCAGGGTGCTTAAAAAAGTCCCTGTCTTCCATTGACAAGACGGCGTTTTGAATGTCAACGGGGATTTCTTCAAGCGGGACCATCACGCGTTTTTCTATGGAAAATTCATAAATTAATTTATTGTTGCGGTCGTAAACTTTGGTGGTAAGAGACGGCGTGTATTCTTCCATCTCGTACACAGGAGGAAGCCCGCTGAAAATATAACGCGCAAAAATTGCGCCGAGGATTATTGCAATGAATAAAAGCCCGAGGAATAAATAAAGGAAAGCCCTGGAACGGATTATTGCAAAAATATCACGAATAGTCTTCATATTGTAATTTTACTAAATATATTGAACGCGCGGTTTTGCCCGCGCGAATTACTGCCAGCCCTCGGCTTTGGCGTACGCCGAAATCCCGCGGGAAACACCTTCGGCTATTTTTGCTCTTACGTTTTTATTGTTGAGCTGTTTCCTGTCCGAAGGGTTGCTCATATATCCTGACTCAATCAAAACAGCGGGCGCGTCCACGCCTTTTAACACGTAAAAATTTGCCTGTTTTATGCTGCTGCCAGGCATAATGGGAATCCCCGTTCCCGAAGTTGACTTCAAACTGTTGCGCAGGTGGCCCGCGAGTTTTGAACTTTCATTTACGTATTCATTTACGGCAAGGGAGCGGAGCAGCATGTCCGCAAAATTAAAATGCGTTTCCTCATACTGCAAAGCCTCGTTTTCAAAAGCCGCGGTTTCAGCCGCCTGAGTGTCGGTGGCTTTTTCGGAACGGAAATACACCTCAACGCCCTGCGCCGTCGTGCGCGGCGCAGTGTTTACGTGTATTGAGACAAATAAATCCGCGTTAAAATCGTTTGCCAGTTTGGAACGCTGGTTAAGCGCTAGGAAAGTATCGTCGTCCCGCGTCATGCGCACGTCATAACCCTGCTTTTTTAAATTTGCGTAAAGTTCTTTTGCTATTGACAGATTAATATCTTTTTCAGCCGCGCTTAATCTGCGCACCGCGCCCGGGTCCTTGCCGCCGTGGCCTGGGTCAACCATAATGCGCATTTTCTTTTTGTCCGTCTTTACCGGTATCGGCGCGGCCGCGGGATCGGAGTTTGTAGGGTTAACCGCCGCGGCGGCGACAACGGGTTTGGCCGAATCAAAAAATTTGGACGACGATAAAATTTCCCCCTCGTCTTCCGTTACGCCTTCTCCGCCCGCAGGCTGCGCGGCGGATATTTCCGGCCCGCCGGAAGAGAACGCTTTAAAAACCAGAAAACCGTCCCGCTCCTCAAATTTCCAGTCTTTTGCAGCGGGCGTCATAAGGAAGCGCAGGCACTCGTTTCTGCCGCACTTTCTGGCGGTAAAATTATTAATAAGATTGTCTTTAATGCGCGTGGAGCCCTGGCGTTTTAAGACGGACTGCTGAAGTTCCACTTCCACCACGCCGCGGTTTTTCTGCACGGCGTTAAATTTTATGTTTTCCCGCGGCTGGAAAAAAAGAGTGCAGGCCCCCTCTTCGCTTTTCTCGCCTATATATTCAATGTTAAAAAAATCTTCAAGAGTATATTTACCGTCGGAATAAATGATTTGCCGGCCGAGCGCGTCGCCGAGTTTTTGGTTTGTAAAAAGTTCTATGGGAACGTATATTTGGGAACCGGAAATCTCGGCTTCAACGGGCAGCACGGCCCGCACGCCGTTTATAAGAATTTCTTTGCGGCCGGCGGTAATAAACGACGTGAAAGAATTTATTTTTATTCTGAGCTGTCTTGACTGGGACAAAACAGTGCTTTCCCCGCCGAGTTTTTTTGTCAACGCCTGCGCGTCCACAAACAAAAATTCCTGTTTGGAATAAGACGGTATTTGACCCTTTTCCTTGCCGGAGTCAAAAAAATAAAGCTCCGCAAAGCCGCAAGAAAAAAAGGCAAACAGGAATAAAAACAGAAAAATAAATTTCTTTTTCATTGTATTAGGGGACCGACGGAAATTTTTACTCAAGCACTATTTTATAGTCTTCCCACGAAAGCTGCGGGTCCGCCTGGATTTTCATTGAACGGTGTATATTTTGTTCAATAGCGCTTTGCTGCGGCCTGATTTTGTCCGCCAGCTCGGGGTGCAGCACTATGCGCAGGTTGCCGCCCGGGCGGCCGTGCGTCAAATCATAAATTTCGCGCTGTATTTTTATGCGCATGCTTTCGGCAGACAGCACGCGGCCGGAACCGTGGCACTGCGGGCATTCGTCGGTCAAAAGGCTGCCAGTGCTTTCTTTTTTTCTTTCCCTCGTCATTTCAACGAGGCCGAGGCGCGTGATGGGCAGTATTCTTATTTTTGCCCTGTCCCTGCGCACGGCGTTGCCCAGCGCTTCCACCACTCTGTGGCGGCTGGAAGCTTTTTTCATATCAATAAAATCTATTACGATAATGCCGCCTATGTTGCGCAGCCGCAGCTGGTGCGCTATTTCCTGCGCGGCCTCAATATTTGTCTGCGTAACCGTTTCTTCCTGCGATTTATTGCCGGTAAATTTGCCGGTGTTTACGTCAATAGCGCAAAGGGATTCCGCTTCCTGTATAATAATGCTGCCGCCGTTGGGAAGAGGCAGTTTTATTTTGCGTAAATTTTTGATTTCTTCTTCTATGTCAAAAGCCTCAAAAATAGGCGTTTTGCCTTTGTAAAGTTTTACTTTGTCTTTTAGCTCCGGCGAGTTTTTGGAAACAAAATTTATAACGTTTTCATAATCCTTTTCATTGTCCAGCATATAAACGAAAACGTTTTCCGATAAAATGTCGCGCGCCACCTGAAGCACGGCGTCCATATCCTCGTGCAAAAGGGACGGCGCGGGCTGGGTTTCAAACTTGCTCTGCACGCTCTGCCACTGGCGGTATAAATATTTTACTTCGCGCTCAAGTTCGTCTTTCGTGGCTTCCTCGGCCTCTGTTCTGACAATGCAGCCCATGCCGTGCAAATGCTTTGCGGCAAGCTCCTGCACCATCTCGTTAAGCTTATGGCGCTCTTCGTTATCTTCAATATTTTTGGAAACGCCTACAAAACTCTGGTGCGGCGTCAAGACCAAAAATCTGCCGGGCAGCGTTACGTCCATGGTAATTTTCATGCCTTTGGTGCCTATGGCGTCTTTAACCACCTGCACCATAACTTCCTGCCCTTTCTTTAAAATCTTTTCTATATTTTTTTTGTCTTCGCCAAGAACGTCCGAGATATAAAGGTAAGCGTTTTTTTCATAACCTATATTTACAAAAGCGCTGGAAATGCCGGGCAGAACATTTTCAACCGTCGCTTTATAAATGTTGCCGACAATGTTTATCTCCCCGCGCCTTTCCCACATAAGTTCGGCCAGGCGGCCGTTTTCCAAAATAGCCACCCGCGTTTCCTCAAAAGACATGTTTGCCAATACTTCAACTTTGACTGCAGGTTCATTTTTATTCATAAAAATCCTTTAGGGCGTGTTGACACTATTAAAGCGTCTGCGTTGAGTCAATTTTGACAAATTTTACATTTTCTTTTGTGTGCGGGCATAGCGGTTTGCTATGTCCCAGCAAAAAAAATGTAAAATTTGTCAAAATTGACTCAACCCATAGGGCCGCACTCCTTTTTTGTAAATTTCCATTTTTTTGCTCCTCAGATAGGCTCCGGCTATCATCGTCGTAAAAAAATGGAAATTTACGAAAAAATGATAGCGGCGCAGACACTTTAATAGTGTCAACACGCCCTTTTACACCGCCTCATACTTGCCAAGAGAGTTCAGGTAGTATAAATTTTTTTTAATAATTTTAACGCCGTGTTTTACAAAAGCTCCGTTTTCAAAAAGCGCGGGCTGTTTAAGCCACCCGGCAAGAAATAACTCAACCCGCAAATTGCGCCCATTAACGGAACGGAGCATTATTTTTAAAATCCCGCCGTCAGTTTCAGCGCGGACAAGGAAAGGCTTTACGTCAATTTCT
>JAIRUU010000052.1 GCA_031254225.1 Candidatus Elusimicrobium euhamitermitis | reverse complement strand
CGGCCAGTACAACCTGCAGTCCGTACGGGACGATATTGAAAGACAGGTCAAAGAAATGGCGTATATGATTTTTCTCTCAAACGCCGTCGCAAAAGTGCAGCAGGGACACCTTGATATCGCAAAACAGAATCTGCAGGAAATGAAAGCAAAGTACAAAGAGGGTTTGTCCAGCAATCTGGACGTGCTTTCGCAGCAGGTAAACGTCTCAAATATTGAACCGCTTGTTATACAGGCGGATAATAATTATGAGCTCGGCACACTTTATTTAAAACAGCTTTTGAACAAAGACCCGGAAGACAATATTTATCTTACGTGGAATGATTTTGCCGCCATAAAAGACCCGAAACCGCTGGAAGAACTTTATTCTCTGGCCGACGGCAGACCTGACCTTGTGCTTTCAAAATTAAACGTTGATATAGCCGGGCAGTATGTCGCAGTGGCGCGCGCGGGCAATTTCCCGTCGCTGTCCGCTTTCGGCAGTAAATATTATAACGCGCAGACAAACAGCGGGCTGCCCGGGGCTAATGATTATTATTGGACGTCCACCGTCGGCCTTCGCGTGTCAATGCCTTTGTTTGAGGGTTTCAGGGTTAAGGCGCAGGTAACGCAGAAGGAGCTTGCTTACGAATCGGCTCGGCAGGATTATGAAGATTTGCAGCGTTCGGTCAGAATAAGCATAAAAAGTTCCTGGCTCAGTTTTTACGAAGCAAAAAAAAGAATGGGCAGCGGCGGCACCGTCATAGAACAGTCAAAACAAAATCTGGAATCTATGAGAAAGCGCTACCGCGCGGGTCTTGTCAGCAGGCTTGAGCTGGACGACGCCACAGTCGCGCTTACAAACGCGCAGCTGCAGTATGTGCAGGCGGTGCATGACGCGCTTGTCGCGCTTGCGGATTTAAAATTTAACGTAGGGTCAGAGGTAATAAAATAGTATGAAGAAAATAATTGCAATAGTTGTCATAGTAATTTTGGCCGCGTGGGGTATTCATTGGCTTAAAGCGCGCAAACACAGCGCCCTTGCAGACGTTGAAAAGGATCGTTTTAACGTAACTTTGGAAACGGTGGAAGTGAGGGATTTAAAACAGGAACTATTAATTTCCGGCAGCATAAAAGCGCTGGAAGAGGCTGTTTTGTTCCCGCGCGTTGAGGGCAAACTTTTAAGAAACGTGCTAAGGGAAGGAGCCTCGGTTAAAAAAGGCGAAACCGTATCTTTAATAGAGCGCGACGAAGTGGGCGCGGTGTATGAGCCGGTCGTAGTGCCGTCCACCATTAACGGCATAGTCGGCAGAGTATATCTTGACGCGGGCGCGAACGTCACGCGCACTACGCCGGTCGCTTTTGTGGTTAACCAGACTCAGGTGCGCGTTCTGCTGGATATTCCGGAGCGGTACGTGGGCAAAATTTATAAGGGCCAGAAAGCGGTTTTTACCGTGGAATCTCTTGAGGGGCAGGTTTTTAACGGCGTTGTAAACGTTATAAGCCCCGTCGTGGACAGCACGACGCGGACCATGGCTACAGAACTTCTGGCGGACAATCCCAAAGGCCTGCTCAAATCCGGCATGTTTGCAAAAGTCAGTATAGCGCTTGCGGAAAAAAATAACGCGGTTTCAATAAAGTCTTCCAATATTTTCAGAGACGACGCAGATAACGCTTTTGTTTTAATCCCGTCGGGCGACAAAGCCGTTAGGAAAGACGTCAAAATAGGTTTCATAGACGGCGATTATACCGAAGTCGCCTCTGGTCTTGCCGCGGGCGACAAAATCGTTTCCTTTGTTTTCGGCATAAAAGACGGAAGCAAAATTAAAATCATAGGATAGTAATATGCCGGAAGAAATTAAAAAAGATAATGTAGGCTCTGACGTCCCTCAGACGGGCGCGAGTATCGCCAGTATTTTTATAAGGCGGCCGGTTACCACCATCATGCTTTCGCTGGTGGTGCTGGTGTTGGGTTTCATGGGTTATTTTACAATGGGCATTGACATGTACCCCAACGTGGACGTGCCTTACGTTATTGTGCAGACTTCGCTTCCAGGCTCCAGCCCTGAGGAAATTGAAACTTCAATTACCAAACCAATTGAAGAAGCCGTTAACTCCGTCTCGGGCATAGACCAGCTGACGTCGCAGAGTTTTGAAGGCACTTCGGTTGTAATCATACAGTTTAATCTTGAAAAAAACGCCGACGTGGCCGCGCAGGAAGTGCGCGACAAAGTCAACCAAATCCAGGCCAGCCTGCCAGACGGCGTGCAGGCGCCCATCATTTTGAAGCTTGACCTCGGCGCGCTGCCCGTTCTTACCATAGCCGTTTCCGGCGACAGGGATATTATTGAACTGACCGAAATGTCCAAAAAGCTTATTAAGGAAAATATTGAAAATATACGCGGCGTAGGCTCGGTAAACATTGTCGGCGGCAGGTTAAGAGAAATACACGTTGACGTTAATCCTTTTAAACTTTACGCGCTCGGCATACCGATAAACGACGTTAAAAAAGCGCTGTCCGAGCAAAACGTGGAACTGCCCGGCGGCCGCGTGGAGCAGCCTTCGCAGGAATTCGGCCTGCGCATTTTGGGCCGCGTTACCAGCCCGCTGGATTTCAGTAATATTTTCGTAGGCATGCGCAGAGGCAGCCCGATAAAAGTTTCGGACATCGGCACTGTTGACGATACGGGCCAGTACGAGCGTCAGTCCACGTGGCTCAACGGCCGCAGGACGGTTTCTTTTGAAGTAAAAAAACAGTCCGGCACAAACACGCTTGACGTTATTGAGGGAGTGAAAGCGAAAATTAACCAGATAGCGCCGACGCTGCCGGCGGATTTTTCCATTTCCATGCTTTCCGACCAGTCCGGCAGCATTAAAGAATCTTTCTACAGCGTTATAGAACACTTGGTTATTGGCGCGTTTCTGGCCGCCGTCGTGGTTTTTGTGTTCATGGGTTCTTTTAAGTCAACTATTATTTCTTCTCTCGCTATTCCGACTTCTATTATAGGCTCGTTTTTCTTTATGAAGCAGTTCGGGTTTACTATGAACAACATGACGCTGCTGGGTCTTACGGTGGCCGTCGGCATAGTTATTGACGACGCTATAGTCATGCTTGAAAATATTTACCGCCACATGGAAGAGTACGACAAAACCCCGCTGCAGGCCGCTTTGGACGGGTCTAAAGAAATTACCGGCGCTATTATAGCCACCACGGCGTCAATTCTGGTTATTTTCCTGCCGCTGGCTTTTATGAGCGGCATAGTGGGCCGCTTTGTCAGAAGTTACGGCATTACGGTGGCCGTGGCTATTTTCCTATCCGGCGTTGTGGCTTTGACTTTAACGCCCATGCTCTGCTCCAAACTTTTAAAGAAGGGCGAGAAAAAAAGTTTTATAGAAATTTACGTCACAAAAATAAACGGCTGGCTTGTGGGCATTTATCTGCCCGCGCTTGAGTGGGCGCTGCGCAACAGGTGGCTGATGGTAATTTTTTCAGTGCTGTTATTTTTGTCTTCGCTTCCCATGTTAAAGTGGGTGGGCAAAGATTTTATCCCGCAGGACGACAGCGGGAAAATTAAAATTACCGTTAAAGCCCCGGTGGGCACCAGCTATGAAGACTCCGTCAGAATATTCAAAAATTTAGGGGATGACCTGCTTACTCTTCCTTATATACAGGATTTATTTATAGCGGTCGGCGTGCCGGCGAGCAACGTCATTGCTTCGGACAGCGCGGTCAACGAGGGTTATATTCTCGTTGAACTTAAAGACAGAAAAGAGCGGGACAAAATCAGCACTTTTGAATACCAGAGCGCGATACGCCAGATTATGGCCAAATATACCGGCATACGCTCAATGGTCGCCATAGCGAGCGAAGGGCCCAGCGGCGGCCGTGCGCAGCTGCAGTATCTTATTTCCGGCCCGGACATAAATAAACTTATTGATTATTCCAATACTATTATAGCGAACATAAAAAAGATACCCGGTTTTATTGACGTGGACACTTCTTTCTCTCTTGCAAAACCCGAATACCGCGTGATTATCAACAGAGATAAAGCGCAGGATTTGGGCGTTAAAGTTATAGACATAGCTTCCGCGCTGCGC
The DNA here is from genome assembly GCA_031254225.1 of Candidatus Elusimicrobium euhamitermitis. Lineage (GTDB taxonomy): Bacteria > Elusimicrobiota > Elusimicrobia > Elusimicrobiales > Elusimicrobiaceae > Elusimicrobium > Elusimicrobium euhamitermitis. The sequence continues at coordinate 5,951 of JAIRUU010000052.1, read as the reverse complement.
ACCATGGTCGGCGGCGAAGAAGATATAACAAAATATAAAGAAGGCGACGATCTTTACCAGGTGCGTCTGCGCGTTGCGCAGCCTTACAGGGATAATATTAATGCGGTTTCGGCGTTGATGCTGCCCTCGCCCTCCGGTCTTGTCAGGCTGGACAGCGTGGCAAAGATAGAATCAGGCTTCGGCCCTACGGAGATTGACAGGTTTAACAGGCAGCGCCAGGTTACCATTAACGCCAACCTTGACGGGCTGGACCTTGGCACGGCGGGCAGTATTTTGCAGCAGCAGTTTCAGAGCCTTAACCCTTCTTCGCTTTATAAAGGCGAGCTTATAGGCATGGGCAAAGAAATGGGCAGAATGTTAAGCGCGTTCGTCATGGCTTTTGCGCTGGCCGTTTTGTTCAAGTATATGATTCTGGCGTCGCAGTTTGAGAATTTTATGCATCCTTTTGCTATTCTCGTCGCGCTGCCGCTTACTTTGCCGTTTGCGGTTTTCTCGCTGCTGGTTACCGGGCAGTCAATTAATATTTTCAGCATGCTGGGATTATTCATGCTTGTCGGCGTGGTAAGTAAAAACGCTATTTTGCAGGTTGACTATATCAATACTCTGCGCTCCGAGGGGCTGCACAGGCTTGACGCTATTTTGGAAGGCAACAAAGTGCGCTTAAGACCTATTTTGATGACGACAATAGCTCTTGTCATGGGCGTGTTGTCAATGGTTTTCGGCACGGGCTCGGGTGCGGTGCTGCGCCGCAGTCTGGCTATAGTGGTTATCGGCGGGCAGACGCTTTCGCTGTTAATTACGCTTCTCATGACGCCGGTAACTTACACTTTGCTTGACGATTTGGGCCGCTGGATAAAAAATAAGTTTGCCGCCAAATAAGCAGTTTTAAGAAATAAAAAAAGAGCGGTTATAAGCCGCTCTTTTTTTAAGTTAAAATATAATATGCGCAAAAATATTCAGGAACAGCCTTATACTTCTAAAAAACCGTTTATATTTTTTACGGCGGTTTCCCTGTTTCTGCTTATTTTGCCGCTGCGCGGTTTTGTAAGTTCCGTCAAAGCGGTTTTGTCTTACGTTTTCATACCGCAGATAAGAGCCTCGCACATGACGGTTGAATATTTAAGCGACGTAGGCGACACCGTTAAAGAACTTCTTGAGGCGCACAGCGAAAACATGCGCTTAAAAGAAGAAGTTAAATCCGCGCGTCTTATAGAACAGGAAGCGTTTTCTGCCGCCGCGGAAAACGAGAGGCTTGCCTCCGCGCTGTCAATTACGCCGCCCAAAAAATGGACGGGCGTCTGGGCGAGGACCGCTTACAGGGACCCTTCCCGCTGGACCAGCATTATTATTGATAAAGGCGCGGCTTACGGCGTTAAGGCCAAAAGCGCGGTAATGGGTTTTGACGGCAAAAACACTGGCCTCGTCGGCACGGTTATTGAAGAGGGGGAAAATACTTCCAAAGTTCTTTTGCTGGGGGACGAAGAATTTTCCGCGGTTGCGAGCCTGCCGGGCGTAACTGCGGACGGGCTTATCACGGGCTCGCCGTCGGGCGAATTAAAATTAAAATATATTCCGCTGGGAACAGATATTAAAGAGGGTGAAGCGGTTTTCACGTCTAAAAACAGCGCGATATTCCCCGAAGGCATACAAATAGGCACGGTAACGCGCGTTGATAAAGGGGAAGATTTTAAAACTTATATCACGGCCTCGGTTACGCCGGCCGTGCGCCCGGGCGCGGTAAAAGAGGTTTTTGTTTTTACGGATAAAAAATGAGAAATTTTATTATTCTTGTAATTATTTTTCTTGTTTCCACCGTCGCGCACTGGGCGCTGGTTACGGCGGGCGCGGGTTTTAACATAAGTTTTAATTTTATGCTTGTGGCCGGCATTGCGGCGTGCTCGTTTTACGAGCGCTGGGCCGGATATACTTTCATGTTTTTCGGCGGGTTGTTTTTGGATTTCTTCGGCGTAAATATGTTCGGCGCTTACGCTTTTACTTTTACTTTGTGCTGCGCCGCGGTTTACACGGCGAAAAAGAGTCTTGACTTTGAGTCTCCCTTGCCGCAGGCGGTTTTGGTGTTTTGCGTTACGCTAGGCAGTATTTTGGTTTACAATTTAACGGGAATAATATTTTTAAAAGGAACTTCCTGGCACGGTTTTGATAGTTTAATTTTAAGCGCGGTCTTTAACGCTTTAACAGCTCCTTTTGTTTTTTATATTCTGAAAATCCTGCGCCTGCCTTTGGAAAATAAGTTTTAGAATAAGTTTTAAAAATGGAAAAAAAGATATTTCCGCAAAGACTTTACGGTTTATGGCTGCTGTCGCTTGTTGCCAGCGCTGTGATAGCGCTGCGTCTTGCCGACATTCAGGTTATCCGCCACAATTATTACAAAGAACAGTCTGAGAGGAACAGAACGCAGACGATTTTCCAGGCCGCTCCGCGCGGGCGTATAATAACGGCCGAAGGCACGGCGGTGGCGCAGAGCGCGCCGTCTTTCAATTTATATTTTTTCCCGGGCAAAAATAATTCTCAGGAAGATTATATACAAACGCTCGCGCGGGAAATTTCCGCCGTTATTAAAGAGCCGCAGGAAGATATTCTGGCAAAACTTAAACGCGCGGTAAAAAGCGGCAAAGCTTCAGTCATAGAAGAAAATCTTGCGTCCTCTTACGTTCTTCCTCTCGCCGAACTGCAGGTGCATTATAACGGCATTTATCTGATGGAAGAATCAAAAAGAACTTATCCGTACGACACTTTTGCAAGCCACCTCATAGGCTACCTGGGCAGCATGGAAGGCAGGGCGTGGCGGGACAGGGACCAGAGCCTTGATTACCGTCTGGACAGCAAAATAGGCCGCTTCGGCATAGAGAAAAAATTTGAAAAATATTTAAAAGGCACGGACGGCGGGCTTTATCTGGAAGTGGACCACCGCTCCCGCTTAAAAAGCATTATTGAAGATAAAAAGTGGCAGCCCGGCGCGGATATTTATCTGACTTTAAATTTTAAACTGCAGCGCGCGGCCGAGGAAGGTCTTAAAAATTCCGTCACGGGCCGCGGCGCGGCCGTTGCGCTGAACCCTAAGACGGGCGCTGTTCTCGCTCTTGCCACGGCCCCCGGTTTTGACCCTAATATTTTTGTGCCTTACGGACATGAGGAAACTGAAAAGGACCGCAAAGAAATTAAAGAATTTAATCTTGCGGTTCAGGGCGTTTACCCGCCGGCGTCAACTTTTAAAATTATTACGGCCATGGCCGCAAACGAAGCCGGAAAGCTTGATACCGAACGCTACGTTTTCTGCAACGGTCTTTATGACGCGGGCTCAAGGGTTTTTAAATGCTGGTCAAAACACGGAAACGTAAATTTCTGGTCGGCCATGGCCGGCAGCTGCGACGTTTATTTTTACGGGCTGAGCAATTATATAGGCCCGGCGGTAATAGAAAAAATGCAGCGGCAGTTTATGTTCGGCCTGCCTACCGGCATTGATATTGCGGGCGAAAGGAGCGGCAATCTTTTCGGCCCCACGCGCCGCGCGAAAAACAAAACCTATTGGTTTATAGGAGACACTTTAAACCTGTCCATAGGCCAGGGCGAGCTGCTGGCCACGCCGGTGAAAATGGCGCAGTTTGCCGCCGCTCTGGCCAACAGGGGCAAAGTGCTGAGGCCTTATTATATTGATAAAATAGTATCGTCCTCCGGCGCGGTTTTGTTTAAAGGGGAGCAGGAGGTTTTAAATGAAGTCAAAGTAAAACCGCAGACGTGGGACATAATTTTTAAAGCCTTAAAAGGCGTTGTTGACAACGGCACGGGCCGCGCGGCAAAAATAAGCGGGCTTGACGTTTACGCCAAAACCGGCACCGCGCAAAACCCGCACGGCAGGGACCACGCGTGGATGATAGCTTTTGCGGGCAGAAACGGGCAGGAGCCTGATATTGCCGTCGCTGTTTTTGTTGAAAACGGATTATCCGGCGCCGGCGTCGCGGGGCCGATAGTGCGCGCCATGCTGAGGGCTTTTTATAATATTGAAGATGAGAAAGCCGCGCAAAAGGAAACAGGCGTTGACGAAGGCACGTCGCGGCTGCGCGGCGCGCGCGGCGGGGCCGCGGTCTCGGCCGAGACGCAGCTCGCGTTAAAACTTGCGCGCGAAGCTTTAGCCGCGGAAAAAGAACACGCCGGCGAATAAAAAAATGTTTAACATACACTTAAGCGACCAGAATATTAAAAGAACAAACACGGACTACATTTTTGTAGGCGCGGTGTTTATGCTTGTGCTTATCGGGACAATCAGCGTTATGAGCGCGGTGTCCGGAACCGCGCTGGGCGCGCATGTGGTCAGGACGCACATGATAGCGGTGCCGGCGGCGTTTGCCGCGTTTTTCTTCGGCTGGTTTTTTAATTATCAGGTTTACCAGGAACAGTGGAAGTGGCTTTACGCAATGATAATTTTTATTCTTATACTGGTGCTTATTCCGCATATAGGCTCGTACCAGCGCGGGTCCCGCTCGTGGATATCGCTGCCGTTTTTTTCCGTCCAGCCGTCTGAGATTTGCCGCGTGGCCATGATTTTGGTCGCTTCCGCTTATATAGCTTTTAACATAAAAAGAATTAAAGAGCCGCTTGTGCCTATAATGGTTTTTGTAATAATTATGCCGATATTTTTTCTGATTATGAAACAGCCGGATTTTTCCTCAATAGTCATTTCTTTCCCCGTGCTGCTCGCGCTTTTATACTGCGCGGGCGTTAATATTTTTTATCTGGTTTTAATTTTTCTGTTCGGGTTTTTCGCGTCAGTTTTCCCGCTTGCGTGGACTTATATTTATCTCCATCCGGATATTACGGCGCAGAGCGCGGTTATTAAAATTTTCTACGGGCTCTCTTCAAACGCGTTTTATATATTTATCTTTTGCGCGGCCGTATGCCTGTTCACTTTTCTGGCGGGCGTTGTGCTGCGCCAGTTCAGAATTTATATCCCCGCTTTTTTGTTGATTCTGGTGGCCGGCGTGATTATAAGCGGCTTTGCCGGCGGACTTTTTGTAAATAACAAAATGAAAGACTATCAGAGGAAACGCGTGGAGGTTTTTCTTGCCCCGTCGTCCGACCCTAAAGGCGCGGGCTATAATATTCTGCAGGCGCAGATTGCAATGGGCGCGGGCGGCGTTTTGGGCAAAGGCGTATTTTCGGGCACGCAGTCCCGCCTGGGTTTTGTGCCGGAAAAACATACGGATTTTATTCTGGCCGTCGTGGGCGAGGAAATGGGACTATGGGGCACTCTTACCGTGCTGGCTTTATATTTTATTATTCTGTGGCGCATTTTTTTAATAGCTTATAATTCAAGCGACGTTTACGGCTATCTGGTATGCAGCGGTATTTTCAGCATGTTTTTTATTTACGCGTGCATAAATTTCGGAATGCTTATAGGGCTGGCGCCGGTGGCGGGCATACCGCTGCCGCTTATTTCTTACGGCGGCTCAAACCTGGCGGCCAGCATGTGGGCGCTGGGCATAGTGCAGTCTGTGTATTCGCGCCGCATAACGTTCAGGTAAAGTATGTCAAAAATTTATAAAATGCGTATTAGGTATACCAGAGCGAATTTTTTAACTCAGGGCGCGGTAAGCGCAGCGTGGCGCGAGATGGTGCAAAGTTCCGGCCTGCCTTACGCTAAGGCGGAAAAAATTAACCCGCTTTATCCGCGGCTTACTTTCGGCCCGCCGCTGGCGCTGGGCATGGACGGCGAATGCGAATTTGTTGATTTATATTTTGAAAGTTCCCTAAGCGAAGATGCGGTTTTTAAAAAACTTTCGCTTACAAAAAAAGAGGGCCTCCAAATTACCGGCGTAAGGCGCGTGCCTTATGTTTTTCCGTCGGCGGCCAGTTTGACGGAAGCGGTTGAGTTTTATGTTTTTGGATTTGAAAGGTTTGAGCCCCCGTCGCTTGAAAATTTTTTGAAGTCGGAC
>JAIRUU010000043.1 GCA_031254225.1 Candidatus Elusimicrobium euhamitermitis | reverse complement strand
CTTCGCTAAGCCGAACACGCCGGACTCCAAAATTGTTAAAGAAGGTAAAATAGCGGCTATCGCGCTGGTAGTATTTTCAATGTTCGTTGCGCCGCTTATTTCCTTTGCGCCAAAAGGCCTGTTCCAGTATCTTCAGACGGCAAACGGGCTTTATAACGTGCCTATATTTACGTTAATACTCGTCGGCATGTTCAGCAAAAAAGCGCCGGCGTGGGCGGCTAAAACCGTTTTAATAGGTTTTATTATTATTTACGGTTTTACGCAGATATTCCCTATGATAGGGAGCGGCGCGTACGTCGCAAACCTGCCGGGCTTTTTACAGTGGTTTGTGAAACTGCACTTCCTGCATATTTTGGCTATACTGTTTGTAATTTCTCTGGTGTTCATGATAACCGCCGGACATTTTTATCCGACGAATGTTAAATTTGACATACACATGGACAAAAAAGTCGTTGACATGAAACCGTGGCAATGGGTTTATGTCACAAGCTTTATCATATGCGTAATAGTGGTGGGGCTCTACGTGCTGCTCTCGCCGCTGGGCATAGCGAAATAAAATATATTACGGCCAATACCAGCCGGAGCTAAAAGCTCCGGCTGGTCTTCATAATTTTGTAGTCTTTAAATATCGGGGGAAACCATGAAAAATGACGTGATAAAAAACTTTGAAACCATTTTTAAAACCAAACCGTCCGCCGTGTTTTTCGCGCCGGGCCGCGTAAATTTAATAGGCGAACATATTGATTATAACGGCGGGTACGTTTTTCCGTGCGCGCTGTCTCTGGGCACATACGCAGCCGCTGCAAAAAGGCAGGACAACAAAGTAAGATTTTATTCAATAAATTTCCCGAAAGCGGGCATAATAGAAGTAAGCCTTGACGACATAAAATTTCAGAAAGAGCATGACTGGACAAATTACCCCAAGGGCGTCATAGACGTGTTTAAAAAAGAGGGTTATAAATTTGACAAAGGCTTTGACGTGCTTTACGGCGGGGATATTCCTAACGGCGCGGGCCTGTCGTCCTCCGCTTCAATAGAAGTCTGCACGGGCGTTCTGCTTAATGATTTTTATAATTTGAAAGTTGACAATATCAGAATAGCCAAACTTGCCCAGCGCGCGGAAAACGAGTTTGTCAGCATGAACTGCGGCATTATGGACCAGTTTGCGAGCGCCATGGGGCATAAGGACCGCGCTATTTTGCTTAATTGCAACACGCTTGAATATAAACTTGTGCCGCTCGCTCTCGGCGGCGCGTCAATAGTAATAGTCAACACCAACAAACGGCGCGAGCTTGCCGGCTCAAAATATAACGAGCGCCGCGCGGAATGCGAAACCGCGCTTAACATGCTTAACGTAAAACTAAAACTCAAAGATTTATGTTCCATGACGCCTGAGGAATTTGAAAAAAATAAAGGTTTGATTACCGACAAAACCGCCCGGAAACGCGCTAAACACGCGGTTTACGAAAACGCAAGAACAATAAAAGCCGTGGAGCTTTTAAAGCGCGGCGAGCTGGCTGGCTTTGGCAAACTGATGAACGAGTCCCACGTTTCCCTTAGGGACGACTATGAAGTTTCCTGCGAAGAACTGGACGCGGTTTTTGATTTGGCCCTGGCGCAAAAAGGGACGATAGGCGCGCGCATGACTGGCGCGGGCTTCGGCGGCTGCGCGGTATGCATAGTCAAAAACGAAGACATTGAAAATTTCAAAAAAAATATCGCGCCGGAATATGAAAAACGCACCGGCCTCAAAGCGGAATTTTACACCGCCCAAGCCGGCCGCGGCGCGGGCAAAATTTAATAAAAAAAGTCATCCTGAGCCCTGAAAGGGCGTGAGGATCTACGATTATTGTTTTACGTTTTGACTGGCAAAAATAACAACAAATTATAAAGGAAGATCCTCACGCCGCCTGCGGCGGCTCAGGATGACAAAGAGAACGGAGTATTAATAATGAAAAATATTTTGGTAGTGGGCGGCGCGGGGTACATTGGTTCCCACACCGCTAAAGTTTTGGAAGAAAAAGGTTACGCGCCGGTAATTTATGACAACCTGTCCAAGGGCCACAAAAAAGCCGTGCGCGGTTACGCTTTTATTAAAGGCGATCTGGGCGACAAAAAAAGATTAGCAAAAGTTTTCGCTCAACATAAAATTGACGCGGTTATGCATTTTGCCGCGTTTACCGAAGTGGGCGAAAGCGTGCAAAACCCGTCCAAATATTATGAAAATAATTTTTGCAAAGTAATAAACCTGCTTGACGCTATGAGGGAAACGGATATAAAATATTTTGTTTTCTCGTCAACCGCCGCCACTTTCGGCGAGCCTGTTACGCAATACGTGGACGAAAACCATCCGCAGAAACCCATCAATCCCTACGGCAGCAGCAAACTTATGGTGGAAACCGCGCTTAAAGATTACGACGCGGCTTACGGACTAAAAAGCGTATGCCTGCGCTATTTTAACGCGTGCGGCGCGCACCCGTCGGGCAAAATAGGCGAATCGCATTTAAACGAGTCTCACCTTATCCCGCTGGTCTTTCAGGCCGCGCTGGGCAAACGGGATAACATTAAAGTCTTCGGCACTGATTATCCTACCACGGACGGCACCTGCGTGCGGGACTATGTCCACGTGTGCGATTTGGCCGCCGCGCATATCGCCGCGCTTGAAAAAATGATTGAGACCGGCAAAAGCGGGCAGTATAATCTCGGCACCGGCTCCGGCTACAGCGTGAAACAAATTATTGATATGGTAAAAAAAGTAACCGGCCTTGAAATTAAAATTGAGTACGCCCAAAGGCGCGCGGGGGACCCTGCGGTCCTTGTAGCGTCGTCTGAAAAAGCGCAGAAAATTTTGGGCTGGAAGCCGCAGTACGATTTGGAAAATATTATAAAAACAGTTTATAAATGGGAAAAGAAAAGAAGGTATTAATGATAAACGCGCTTGTCTCCCGCCTTATAGATTACGCGGTAAAAAATAAACTTATTGAAGAAGAAGACCGCGTTTGGGCGGCCAACAGAATAATTTCGCGCCTGGGGCCGGACGGTTTTACGCCCGCGCCGCTCAAAGAACCTTTGCCGAAATATCCGTCGGAAATTTTGGCCGCCATATCCGCCTGGGCCGCGTCCGACGGAAAAATTGAAGATTTATCCGCCGCGCGCGAAATGCTTGAGACGGAAATTATCGGCCTGTTAACCCCCCGCCCTTCTGACTTTACCGCAAAATTTAAAAGTTTTAAAGACATAAAAAAAGCCACGCGCTGGATGTACGAGGCGCAGCAGACTGAGGATTATATTAAGACGGAGCGCGTTGCAAAAAATCTCTCCTGGACCACGCCGACGCGCTACGGACGCTTTGACATTACCGTTAATCTTTCCAAGCCGGAAAAGGACCCTAAAGAAATTGCCGCGGTAAAAGCCCTCGGCGTAAACGCGCTTAAAGACGGCGGCTATCCGAAGTGCGCGCTCTGCGTTGAGAACGAAGGTTATGCGGGCCGCCTCAATTATCCCGCGCGGCAGAACATACGTCTGATACCGCTGAAACTGGCGGGCGAAAAATGGTTTTTTCAGTATTCCCCATACGTTTATTATAAAGAGCACTGCATTGTGCTCGGACAGCGGCACACGGACATGCTGATTAATGAAAAAACTTTTGTCCGTCTTGCAGACTTTCTGGAACAGTTTCCGCATTATTTTATAGGCTCAAACGCGGATTTGCCCGTCGTGGGCGGCTCAATTTTAAACCATGACCATTACCAGGGCGGCAATTATGTTTTCCCAATGCACCGCGCAAAAATACGCAAAACTTTTAAGCTCAAAAAATTTCCGCGCGTGAAATGCGAAATTTTGGACTGGCCACTTTCCGTAATACGTTTTACCGGCGCGCGCAAAAACGTATTGGCCGCGGCAAACGAACTTTTTAAAGCGTGGGTTAATTATAACGACGCGGAGGCTGACATAAAATCGCATTCCGGCGCAACGCGCCACAACACGGTTACGCCGATAGCGCGCATGAAAAACGGCAGGCTGCAGCTTGATATCGCGCTGAGAAATAACGCGGCGTCCGCGGAATTCCCGGACGGGATTTTCCATTCCCGCCCGCAGTACCATCATATCAAGCGGGAAAATATAGGCCTGATAGAAGTTATGGGCATGGCTGTTTTGCCAGGCAGATTAAAAGCGGAATTAAAAGAAGTGGGCGGCGCATTGGCCAAAGGCGATTTAAACGCCATAAAAAATTCCCCCGCCGTAACCAAACACTATAATTGGGCCGCGCGGCTGGCAAAAGAACACAAATTTACCACGGAAAACGCGTTTAAAATACTGGAACAGGAGACCGGCAAAATCTTCGCCGAAGTCCTTGAATGCTGCGGCGTTTTTAAAGACGACGCGGCCGGCCGCGCGGCTTTGGACAAATTTATCCTCAAATTAAATAAGTAAATTCTTCAGCCTCCGGCCGAATATACATGGAACGCATAGTCTAATAATCAACTAAAATCACATAATTTTAACACAGACGTTATAATTAAAAATAATTATATAAATATAGGTCTTTTGACCCTTGTGCGGCTAGGGCAATTATGTTAACTTGATGGAGTAAACAGACTATGTCTCAAATGAATGCGGCACAAAAGCGGAAATGCCGCGGAAGCGTAAAAAGGAGACATTATGCAAAAAATATTATTACTGGCAACGACGCTGGCTCTGCTTACGTCGCTTCCTATAAAAGCGCAAACGACCAATACTCAACAACAAATTATACGCTTTATACCTATTAGCGCAATGCGGGAACCTGATCCTGCTTCATGCACCACAGTTGCCTGCCAAAACGGACGAAAAGCAAAAATAGCAAAAGAGAAATGGGATAAGGCAACGGGTACGGAAAAAGAAGCAGCTCTAAAAGAATTTAAGCAAGCCGTGGAAATCTATCTCAAAGCCGCGGTTGAAGACGGGAATCCGCAGCATATTCAAGCTGCAATGGACTATAAGCCTGATCCCGATTTTGTAATCAGACTATATAAGTATTTGGCTTCGGACAAAAACACCAGAACCATATTATATCAGGGAATCGTAAATAATATTGTCTCAAATAATTGTAAAAGGGTAAAGTTGTCTTCAGACTGTATAATTAATTCTACTGCCGGTACGTATGCAATAACATGTGATCCCACTGTATGTCCTACAGGTGGTAATACCTACTACACAGTGTTAGAATGGGCTAACGAAGAAGGTATTGCCAGGGATCAGGCCAGAATAATACTTAATCACAACCTTGGGCAAGAGTGGCTGCTCAACTATCTTGACCCTAAGACTTACAGAGTCAGAGACGTAGAACTTGAGCAAATGTATGTATCAGGAAAAGTTAAAGCAGGCCAATACATAGCGCCTAATAAGGAGCATCTCTCACTATCGGAAGATTTGCGCTATTATCTTGGATTGTCGGCCCAAAAAAAAGAAATAATTAACCAAAGACAAACACAACAGACTACGCGGCAGATTACAAAACCAGGCAAAGCGGCTCAGGAAACATTAAAAGAGTCTAAGGCCAGACTGCAAAAAGAGATTGACCCGTATTTACTAAAATCTAAATATTCTGCCCATTAGTCCGATATTTTCTTAAAACTTAAAAATAAAACTCCGCCCGTAAAAATTTTACGGGCGGAGTTTTATTTGCGGTGTTCAAATGTCAAACTAGTCTTCCGAATCTTTGTTAAGCGAGTCCCCCAGCAGCTGGCCCAGCGTCGGGCGCGGGGCGGCTTTGGTATACTGCGCGACAAACTTTTTGTTCTGCGCCATATCGTATTTTTTGGCGGAAAGATTGACGGTAAAATTATCGGGGTTAATACCGATAACCATGACGCTTATAGTATCGCCCACCTCGCCTTCAAAATCTCTGCCCATTTCAAACTCGCTTATAAAACCTTTTGTATTATTTTTGCCCAGTTCAACCTCAACGCCCTGCTCGGTAATAGCCATAATTTTGGCTTTTGCCGTGCTCTTGTAAGGGAATTTGCGGCGCAGCGCGTCGGCCGGATTTAAGTAAAGCTGTTTTAAACCAAACTCAAGCTTGCCCGCGGTTTTATCAATTTTAATAAGTTTGGCTTTAATGCGCTGCCCGCGGCGGAAAGAAGCTATCACTTTCTGCGGCTCCTGCCAGGCGACGTTTTCCAAATTCACAACGCCTTCAATGCCGTGAAAACGCAGATAAATTTTATCTTTGTCCGCCTTAGCCACGACGACGCGCAGCACTTCCCCTTCTTTAACGGTGCCCAGAACGCCCTCGCGCCTCACTTTCTCGTCCTCTTCCAAAACCGTGCGTCGGGAAACTATTAATTTATTTTTGTCCTTAGAAATTTCCGCAATCAGACATTTGACTTTCGCGCCGACGGGAAGATAATGCTTGTACGCCGCGTGCAGCTCGGACAGAGAAAGCGGCATAAAACCGTTTACGCCGAACACATCCACTATATAACCGCCCTTTACCGTCTGCAAAACCGTGCCGCGCACGCGCTCTTTATTTGCAAAAGCTTTTTTGCACAAGTCCCAGCCCAGCGCTTCCTGCGCTTTTTTGTAGGACAAAACAGCGTGCCGCTCGTCGCTGCCTTTTTTAACCAAAACCGCGGGAATAGTATCCCCCGCCGAGGGCAGATTGCCGCCCTCAAAATCCGCCACGGGAATATAACCCTCTTTCTTGTCCCCCGTGTCAACTAAAACGCTATCCGTGCCAACCTGTACCACCGTAACCTGGACAATTTCCCTTTTGTTAAGTTTGCTGAGCAAATTTTCCTGCTCTGCAAACAGTTCGTCCATAGTCATTTCCTGCTCAGTCTGCGTAGCCACTTCTGCTGCATTTTCCTGTTTCACTTCATTTTCTGCGTTGGTCATAATAGGTCTTAGTTACAGATTATTTTAAAGTAATCTGCGTAATCCTCCGGTTAATTAACTTCGCTTATTTCTTTCATTATTCTGTCTGCGAACTGCCTGTACTGCTCTTTCAAATCCACGCCTGAGACTTCTTCAAATTTTATTGTGTGGGAGAAAACCACCCTCAATTTTCTCCTCCACGGAAAACCGTATGTGTTAAAAACCCTGCTTATCAAAACCGGCGCGCCGCTTTTATGCGCCAGAAAACTTACGCCCGCTTTTGCCTGCTGCGGCTGGCCGTCCCTGCTCCTGGTGCCTTCGGGGAAAAGCATTACGCTTTCTTCTTTATTAAGCGCGGCAAGCACGGCTTTGAAAGCGCCCAAATCTTTTCCGGCCGCGCGCTCCACCGGTATAAAACCGAAAAGGTTAAACAGGAAACCCAGCACCGGCACTTTCATCAGACTCTTTTTAATAATATAACGGGAGTCCCGCACCAAACCGGCATAACCGCCCAAAAGCGGCGGGTCAACGTTTGAGACGTGGTTTGACACTATTATCAGGCGGCCCGTCTTAGGAATATTTTCAAGGCCCACGGCTTTCGCGTTATAAAACAGACCCAGATACGTCCTGAATATCCATTTTATCAAATTCAGAAGAAATGTTGTCATTTTTTTAAACTTATAATGCTAATACATAAAAGTCATTCTGAGGAGCGAAGCGACGTAAGAATCTACATTTATTTTATTAATACGGCGTCTACGACGCCTAAAAAACTATAATTGTAGATTGTTCGCTACGCCGCTCACAATGACGGCGCTTTATTTATATATCCTGTTTTAACATTGCCTATAAATGAAGTTTTATAATACCCAAAATTTTTTTAACCACTTCGTCTAAACTTAACGGCGAAGTGTCTATGATTATTGCGTCCTGCGCGGCTTTGAGCGGCGCGGCCGCGCGCGTGGAATCCCTGTGGTCGCGCTCTTTAATGCCGGCTAAAATAGAGTCGTAGTCCGCGCTTTCGCCGCGTTCCT
>JAIRUU010000051.1 GCA_031254225.1 Candidatus Elusimicrobium euhamitermitis | reverse complement strand
CATGTCCCTGTCCGTCTCATTGCTTATTATTCCCTTAAGCCGCGCCTTGTCGCCCTCGCGTAAAAAGCGCGGTATTTCAAGGCGTATCATAAGGTCTTTTTTTGTGGCCGTCTGGACGGTTGTTGTGCCCAGCAGCGCGTTTTTGGTAATGGCGTTGATTATTATGTTCCACGACGTTAAACGCTGCGGCATGGTTAACGATATATAACCTTTGCCGTCAATCACTTTGGACTGCGGCGCAAAGTATGCCGTTTCGGACATGTCCGTCCTGGCTTCAACGCCGCCCGCGGCGGCTTCCATATCTTTAGCCTTGTCTTCTTGTTTTATACTTCTGAACGCTTTGCCGGCCATGGCTTGCGCGGGCGCTGGCGCGTACGCAACCGCGTCGGATGCCGTGTTTTGCACTTCCATAGCCATGGGCGCCGCGTCAGACATTAATCCGTTAAAATGGCGTCCACGGGTATAAAACCCGCCGGCCGTGCCAAAATATCCGTAAGAATATTCCGCGTTAAAATGCGGCAGCGGCATTTCAGAAATATATTCATATTTCTCGGTATCTTTGAAAAACTGGTTAAAGCCCGCGTCAAACAAAGAGTCTTCTATACCGCCGTAATAATAACGGTACTGGCGCCCTCCGCCGTAAAGCGCGGCAGCGGTAAGCGGGTTAACGGGTTTGGCGTAATAGTCAAGGGAACGGTCATAAATTTTAACCGCAGCCTCGGCGTTGACGGGGCGTTTTTGGTAATCCGTCACGTCAAAAGTCCAGTTAACTTTCTCGCCCGGCAAAACGGACGGCGGGGTTTTAATTTCCACTTTCAGCTCTTTGTCATTATGCGGAACTGATACGGACGCGGAGCCTGAGAAAGTTTTATAATCGCTTACCCCAAACCAGTTGACCCTCAGCCCGCCGCGGTGTTCTTCCGTCACGGGGAAGGAATAAACGCTTGCGCCTTGCCGGCGCAGCGTGTCATAGCGCAGCGTAAAATTATCTTGTTTAATCTGCGCGTATTTTGTGTTCCGCACGCCGCCGGAGCCCAGCAGAATCCGCGCGGTTTCGCCCGGATAATACGCGCTGTGTTCCGCAATGGTAACAGACGGCAGGTCAAGCGTTGAATTTTCCGACGCGAAAATAAGCAGCGCGCTCTGCTCCGCGCCGCCGCCCTTTTGTTTTAATTTAATTCTGTAAACGCCTTCTTTCTGCGCGGGTATTATGACGAAGGACGGTTTGTTTTTATTAAAATTAACGGACGCGCTGTAGAGGTTAGCGGCTTCTTTTGTCTTCTCAAAAGCCTGCTCAAGAGAGCCCGCGTCTCTGTCATAATTATTTTCCAGAGAATATAATTCAAACGTTGCGCCGCCCTCCTGCGGTTTATCGTTAATGTCAACCAAAGACAGGTCTAATTTATAAGGGTTTCCGGCGTCCGCAAAGCCCGTAGGCAAATCAATTTTAAACATGACGGGGTCTTTAGAGGCGCGGTAAGTATTTGAGGCTTTTATCGTGCGCCCTCCGGCGTCAAACGCGTTTACTTCAACGGTATATGTTGACGGGATATTATTTTTTTTGGCGTTGTCGCCCGCTTCCGCTTTAAACGTAAAACTAAAATTCCCGTCGGCGTCAGCCGTGGTTTTTCCGTAGGCGGCTTCTTCCCTGCCCGCGCCGCGGTACCAGCTGAGCCACCAGAAAAAATACGGCACATAATCTTCTCTGTAAACTTTGTACTCAACGTTGGCGTTCGCCGCGCCGCCGCCGTAATAATATTTTGCGCTGCCTTCAACTTTAACGTCCGCGCCGTAATACCATGGGGCGGAAGCGTCTTTTAAAATCACTTCAAATTCCGGCCGTTTATATTCTTCCGTTTTAAAATCAGCGCTGCCGCCGCTCTTCCAGTCCGCGTCCTGAACGGTTGCGTTAATTGAATAGTTGCCCAGCAGGCCGGTCTGCGGCACGGTAAATTTATACGCGGCGGAGCCGAAGTCGTTTAGTTTAAGCGTTTCCGTCGCGACGGTTTTATAATTTGCGTTGCGTATTTCAATTTTTACGGGATACGGGCGCGAGTAAACTTTAAATCCGCGCGGCACGCGTTCCAGCACGGTAACTTTAATCTGCGCGTCCTGGCCGGGCCGGTAAACGGCGCGGTCGGTTTCAACGAACACGACGACAGGCTGCGGCGCGGAGTATGAAAAACTCGGCGTGTTCTGCAGGTAAGCGTAAGAATTTTTATAAGACGCCAGCGGGGAAATATATATGTAATTATTGTTATTTTTTGACACGGAAACAGGATTTTTTAACGATGCTTCGCCGTCTTTGTCAGAGGTTAAAGTCCGGTCTGGCCCCGGATAGACGTACGTATCTATTTTTGCGCCCTGCACAGGCGCGCCGGTTTTGGGGTCAAGCACAAAAAACCTGAAAATATCAGGCGTAAAAACGCGGGACGGATTTTTGAAATCATATAAATATTTATCCGGATTATCTTCAATGCCTGAGGCCGCCGCAAGCATAATGTCCGTGATATTTAAAGGAGCGCCGTGGACGGGCTCGGCGTTATAATTAAAATTTTTATTGCTGCTCAGCAATACTATATAAAGACCGCGCTCGGTGACGGGCGGCACTTTTATTTCCGCCTTATCCAGAAAACCGTACTTTTTTTCATAAGTGAAATTTTGACTGAAAGTCCGCACGGGCGTTTTGGCTAAAACTTTTTTCAAATTTTCCGCTTCGGCGTTAAAGTAAGTTAAATAAGAATACCCGTCGCGGCCGTATCTTTCCATATTTTTAAGTTCTTCAACGCTTGTCTTGTAAACGCGGCCGTAGAGCGTGTCAACGTTGCGCAGGCGCGCGGTCAGCGTAATATTTTCCGGATTTGGCGCGACGGGGAAACTTTGCGGCTCCGTAACTTCCCTGCGGATATTTTTTATTGTCTGGCCGCACAGTTTGGAAAAACTTTTGTCAGTCAGGCCTTGGCAGTATGCGGCGGTGTTGAGGGCGGTTTCATATTCTTCCAGACGGTCGTTTAATAGATTGGCGGCGTTATACGCGGCGTAACTTTTTGCGTAAGGCGTAAAATCTTCTTCTTTGGGCTGTTCTTTTTGGAAAAGTTTTGAGAAGTATGACTGTTTAGGCTCCTCTTTTTTCACGTCG
>JAIRUU010000084.1 GCA_031254225.1 Candidatus Elusimicrobium euhamitermitis | reverse complement strand
TGATGAAAAATTTCTTCGGTATTTGGGTAAATTTCAATTTTTTTCGGGCTAACGTACCGTTTCGTCGCTTGCGCTCCTCAACTTCTCAGTACGACGCGCCCGAAAGAAAATTGAAATTTACCCAAATACCGAAGAAATTTTTCCGACGGACGATTAACGGCGGTTACGGCAACGGCACTACACGGCATGGCAACGGCCTTGGGCGTTTTTTTTATTTAAATATTTTCAGACGCGGCTCCAGCGGGCCGAATTGTTTGGGGTCCGGTTCCGCGCTTTTTACGCCAAAGGGCATTTGCGCGCGCAGCTTCCAGCCTGCGTCAATATTCCAGATTTTTCTCACTTCTTCGTCAATCAGCGGGTTGTAATGCTGCAGCGTCGCGCCGAAACCTTCGTCTTCCAGCATGGTCCAGATAGCCAGCTGGTGCATGGCGTTAGTGTGCTCGCTCCATACGGGGAAATTATCTTTATACGTCGGGAACTTGTCCTGCAGAGCTTTTACCGAAGCCGTGTCTTCAAAAAATAAAACAGTGCCGTAGCCGCAGGCAAAACAGCCGTTAATTTTTTGTTCCGTCTTGGCAAACGACGCCTGGGGCGTTATGCCTTTTAAGATTTTTAGCGCGGTTTCCCAAAGTTTTTTATGCTGCGCGCCCAGCAGCAAAACCAGTCTTGTGGACTGTGAATTAAAAGCCGACGGCACGTGCAGCAGCGCGAATGAGAGTATTTCTTTAATTTGTTCGTCAGTTATAGGACTTTTATCGGTTATAGCGTAACAGCTGCGCCTGTTTTTAAGAGCTTCTTTAAATGATTTTGACATTATAGTCTGTCCTCCTTTTTACTTTTCTCTCCATATTAGGGAGAGGGTTTTAAACATAATATGCACGCGATATTAATTAGTCAAGTTGGGAAAACTCGGCGCGACCTTGGAAATTTTTTCCGCCGGTTTGCGCTTACCCCTCACCCCAATCCCTCTCCCGCCCGCCTACGTTTCACTACGGCGCGGCCGGCAAGGGGCGAGGGTAAAATATTATAACAGAGAAAGCAAAGCGTTTTTTAGAAACGCTTTATCTTTTTCGCCCACAAATTCCTGCACGGAACTGCCGCTTTTGAAAAGCAGCATAGTCGGCGTGGAAGAAATATTAAAAGCGTCGGCCTTTTTTATAGCCACGTCAACGTCCGCGGTAAAGACGGACACTTTCCCTTTAAGTTCGTTTGCCAGTTCTTCAATGACCGGCGCCATATTTTTGCAGTGGCCGCACCAGACGGCGAAAAATTCTACCATATACGGCGTTTTGCAGGCGGCGGTTTCCGCGTCAAAATTTTCGTCGGTCAAAACTTTTTTACCCATATCTAACCCCCTTCAAACTATCATATGCTACATTGCGACGTTTAAATTATATAATAAAAATATGAACATAAATTTTACGGCTTTTAAAACGCCGGTGGGTATATTAAAAGTTACCGCCGACGGCAATGAAATCACTGAGGTAGGTTTTGCCGCCAGAGAAGGCTGCAGCGCGGACAAACTGCCTTCCTGCCTCAAAGACGCCAAAAAGCAGCTGCTTGAATATTTTGACGGCAAAAGAAAGAGTTTTAACCTGCCTTTAAAATTTCCGGCGGGAACCGGCGCTTTCCGTCTTAAAGTCTGGAAAGAAATGGGCCGCGTGCCTTACGGCAAAACGGTTTCATACGGCGAACTTTCCGCTAAAGCCGGCAATTCCAAAGCCGCGCGCGCGGCGGGCGGCGCGTGCAATAAAAATCCTTTTATGATAATTCTGCCGTGCCACCGCATAGTGGGCGCGGACGGCGGACTGACGGGCTACGCCGGCGGGCTTAACGTAAAAAAATATCTGTTGAATATGGAAAAATAGTGGCAATTAAAAAGATAGTCAAATATGGCGCGCCCATATTAAAACAAAAACTTAAACCCGTTGATTTTAAGACGCTGGAGCCTCTGCTCCCGCAGCTGCTTAAAGATATGGAGGATACCTGTTTGTCAGTGAGCGGCGCCGGGCTTGCGGCAAACCAGATAGGGCTTGAATATCGTCTGGCGGTGATTTTAATGCCTGAAAAACCCCGTGAAGGCGAGCCTAAAAAGTTCAAACGTTTTGTAATTATAAACCCGAAAATCGTTTCCAAAGAAGGCTCTGTTATTGAAGAGGAAGGCTGCCTTTCTCTGCCCGGTCTTTTTGTGGAAATTGAGCGTGCCAGAGAAGTTACAGTCCAATATTTAAATGAAAAAGGCTTGCCCATGCAGGCTAAGGCCGGCGGCCTGCTGGCAAAAGCTTTCCAGCATGAAGTGGACCATCTTGACGGCAAAATTTTTATAGAACACGCGGACCCGAAACTCAAACCCGCCATAAAAAAAGAATTAAAAAAACTGTCCAAAGAGTGGAAATAAATTAAAGTTTTAAATAGAGGTTATAAAATAAATTTTAGTAATAATTCCTTTTGAGTGTTCTAAGACAAGCGCATCATCGCTATTGTTTCTGTTTAAATAATAGATTCCATCGCGCAATATCGGAGTTCCCAAACCAATCTTCCTGATTTTTGAAATCTTATCTCCGATTTTTATTCCGCCTTTAAATGCGGTGTAAACTGTAAATTTTGATGTGTTAATATAAAAAGAGTGGAAAACTCCATTATCGCTAAAA
This sequence comes from Candidatus Elusimicrobium euhamitermitis, assembly GCA_031254225.1. Lineage (GTDB taxonomy): Bacteria > Elusimicrobiota > Elusimicrobia > Elusimicrobiales > Elusimicrobiaceae > Elusimicrobium > Elusimicrobium euhamitermitis. The sequence goes on along the minus strand of JAIRUU010000084.1, from coordinate 4,100 downwards.
CGGAATAAATCATTGGCATAATAATATTGCTCGTCTAATCCAAATTCTGACTCATTACTGCGATATTCCGTCGGAATTCCCCATTTTTCCTCAATCTGAGATTTAGTATATGTGCCCCCGATAAATATACCATTAACATCCATATCTGTTGCGTGTATATAACTAGTTTGAGAAAATCCATAATTCCCGTTTAAAACCACAAACAATAAAATCATTATTAGTAAAATAAATTTTTTCATGTTTTATCCTTATTTCTTCTCAACCAGCGTTCCGTCTTCCATGGAATAAACTTTGTCGGCGTATTGCTCCGCGTGCAGGTCGTGCGTGACCATGATGACGGTTATTCCCTGCTTCGCCAGTTTGGCGAAATCTTCAAAGATTACTATTTTTTTATTGATGTCCAAATTGCCCGTCGGCTCGTCGGCGAGGATTAAAACCGGATTATTTCTCAGCGCGCGCGCCACGGCGCCGCGCTGTTTTTCGCCGCCGCTTAAAGACGCGGGAAATTTGTCCGCCATTTTTTCCAGACCGAAAGCGGCCAGCAGTTCCCGCGCTTTGGCGTCTTTCTTTTTTCCGGCGATAACCGATGGCATATTAACGTTTTCCAAAAGCGTAAAATCAGGCAGCAGTCCGTCAAACTGAAAAACAAAACCCATTTTTTTAAGCCGCAGTTCGGACTTATGGTTTTCGTTTAAGCGGTGCAGGTTTTTGCCTTCAAAAATCACTTCGCCCTCCGTCGGCGTGTCAAGCATGGCTATGATGTTGAGCAGCGTGCTTTTGCCGCTGCCGCTCGGGCCTATTAAGACGATAAACTGCCCCTTTTCAACGGTCAGGTTTATGTCTTTAAGCACGCGCAGGTTTTCGCCCGCCTGCCCGAAAGTTTTTTTCAAGTTTTTTATTTCCAGTATTTTCATTTAACCGTACCTTATAGCGTCCGCGGGATTAACTTTTGAGGCGCGAAGCGCCGGGTAAAGAGCCGCGGCAAAACACAAAAAATAGGTGCCCAGTACGACGGCAAAAATATCCGCCGGCTGAAGCTTAACGGGTATTTTTGTCAGATAAAAAACGTCGCCCGGCAGCTGCACAAAATTAAAAGTGGTAATTACCCAGCAAAGCAGCATGCTGAGCAGCAGCCCGCATATAAGACCGAAAGTGCCGGTCAGTAAACCTTCAAAAATAAAAATTTTGCTTATGTTAAACGGATTTGCGCCCATTGCGCGCATTAAGCCTATGTCTTTTAATTTTTCCGTGCCCAGCAAAATTAAATTTGACGCTATGTTTAACGCGGCGACCAAAATGATAAGCGAGAGAATTATGAACATCATAATTTTTTCAAGTTTTAAAGCCGCGTAAAGCGTGGCGTTCATTTCCGAAAAAGTCCGCACTGTAAATTCAGGGCCGAAAAGCGGTTTTATCTGTTTTGCTATTTTGTCCGCCGCGTCAATGTTTTTGAGTTTTACGGCTATTCCCGTGACGGAATTTTCAAGGTCAAGAAAATCGCCGGCGCTTTTTAAATCCGTATAAACCATGGTTGAATCAAATTCATAATAACCGGTTTTTATTGTGCCGGAAACGCGGAATTTTTTCATCTTCGGCACCATGCCCGCGCTGGAGGCTATTGAAGAGGGGGAAATCAGCACCACGTCGTCCCCGACGTCAATTCCCATATTGGACGCAAGCTCAACGCCCAGCACTATAGCGGCCGGCGCGTCTTTTTCCGCCGGCAGAATCTGCGCGGTAAAAGAGCCTTCCTCAAAAGATTTCATCAAATTATTTATTTTGCTTTCCTGCTGCGGGTCTATGCCGCGCAGAACAACGCCTAAAGAACTGTTGCCGCGGTTTAAAATTGCCTGGCCGCCGATATTTGGCGCCGCGCCGGCCACGCCGGATATTTGTTCTATCTCTTTAATTTTTTCTTTATAAAAACTTTCGGACATATCGCCCGATATCAGAATATGGCTCTGCGCGCCGATAACGCGCTCTTTAATATCAGACTGGAAACCTGTCATTACGCCGAGCGTCGTGATAAGCGCGGCCACGCCCACCGCCACGCCGGCCACGCCAATGATTGAAGTCAAAAATGTAAACAGACCCTCTTTTCTGGAAAAAAGATAGCGGAGAGCCACAAAAATTTCAAATCCCATTTTTATATTATACTATTTGCTGTGTAGCGGTGTTATAGGGGGTTTACCTTATCGGCCTAGAAGGGCGGGGCCTTAGTAGAATTAAAAGCACATTTTGTGTGCCAACCCCTCACCTGTGTCCTATCAGTGCTTTGTACTGAGCGATTTGGACTTTTTGCTCCGCAAAAAAAGACTGTCCAAATCGTTACTTATAACCGCCCTGCAAGCAGGGCTGAAAAGGTGAGAGGAAAGTCATAAGGAGGACGGAGTACGATAATCCTTGCCTTGCGGTGCCGTTTTTACTAATATTTGATTATATGTTTTTAAAAAGATTATCATTAATCCCGTTTTTCCTTTTTCCTCTGTTAACTTTTGCACAGGTTCGGGCCGCGGCGCCGCTGCAGGTGGGCGGCAGTTTTTCCCAGAGCGAAGCCACGCAGTCTTCCGCCGCCGCGCAGCCGGCCCAGTCTAATATGGAAGACGAGCTGACCGCGCTCGGCGACATGATACGCATGCGCCAGTTTGACGCGGTGGTGCAGAGAGTAAATGCTTTAGTCGCGCAGGGCAGGGACACGCCGCGCTTTAATCTGTATCTCGCGCAGGCTTATGAAGGGCTTGGCAAATGGGACGACTGTATTTACAGAGCGAGCGAGGTTATAGCCGTCGCGCCCACGGACTCCCGCGGGTATACTTTGCGCGCTTCGTGTTATTACAGGCGCGGGGAATATGAAAAAGCGGGCATTGATATAGACAAATCTTTAAACATTAACGCCAATTCCGGCAGATCAATAACGCTTAAAAAAATGATTGAAGAAGCTATGACTCCCGCCGTTGTAAGACCCGCGGCGGCCGTCTTGCCGCCGCAAAATATAAGGCCCGCCGCCGTTAAAATAACGGCGCCTGAAGACCTTAACAAAAAACTTGCAAATATACGCTGGTGGCTGATTTATTTTATTATAATCATGGCCGTGGTAAGCGTCTATATTTATTTCCGTTACACCCCGTCTTCCTCAAGAAAGACTTCAGCCAAAAAGGTGGATATTAAAGAGCAGTATAATTTTATCCGCCAGATAGGCGAGGGCGGCATGGGCAAAGTTTATGAAGCTTATGATAAAGTTTTAAAACGCCGCGTTGCCATAAAACGCGTCAAGCCCGAACTTGTGCGCAGCGATTATGTGAGAGAGCAATTTTTGTCCGAAGCGCGCACGGTCGCGCTGCTGCGCCACCCGAATATCGTGGAAATTTATACGGTCATAGAATCAGACAACAGTCTATACCTCGTATTTGAATATGTTGACGGGCAGACGTTGGAAACAAGGCTTGATATTGACGGCTTTGTTCCTTTCTCGGAGGCTAAAAATATTTTTGAGTCCGTATGCCGCGGCCTGCATTACGCTCACGCGCAGGATATAATTCACTGCGATTTAAAGCCCGGAAATATCATGATCACGGACACGGGAGTGGCAAAAGTCATGGACTTCGGCGTTGCAAAAAAAGTGGTGGAAGGGGACAACGGCGCGCGCACGGTAGCCGGCACGCCCGCGTATATGGCGCCTGAACAGCAGAAAGGGTTTATGAAAAAGCAGTCTGATATTTATTCCCTGGGCGTGTGCCTGTATGAGTCGCTTGTAGGGCAGGTGCCGTGGAGCGTCGCTGGTTTTGACATAGCCAATAAGCGCATAGTCCCGCCGTCAAAGCTTGTGCCTTTTGTGCCTATAGAAGTTGACGAACTTTTGACCTATGCTCTTAAAGAGGACCCTAATCAGAGGATACAGTCTATTGACGAGTTTTGGGGTATTTTGAGCCGTATAGAGCCTTTGAAAGAAGCCCCCAGACCCAAACATATTTAGCAGAGTAGGAGTGATTTTCCTGGAAAATCACATTTATTTCATTCCGCCTTTGGCGGCTGCGCTTCGCGTTCGGTTGCTGTTTCGCTCACTTCGTTCGCTTGGCTGTATGTTGAAAAATTTCTTCGGC
>JAIRUU010000071.1 GCA_031254225.1 Candidatus Elusimicrobium euhamitermitis | reverse complement strand
GGGTGCGCTCAAGAATGGTGGCGGTCTGTTACCTTGCGATAGCGTTATTTATTTTAACTGGCGGTCTGATATCAGTTACTTTATACAACGCGGGCGCGGGCAGCGGCGTGATGCTGGGCATGCTGGCCGCGGCAAACACTTTGTTCTCAATTATCATCGTCTTAATGCTGCCAAAACATATAATACGCTCAATCATTACCGCCGTGCTGGACTTTTTTTACAGGATTGAAATTACCGGTCTGGACGCTTTTAAAAATAATAAAAACAACGCCGTAATATTAGCTAACCAAAACTCTCTTCTGGACCCGCTTATACTTGCCGTTTATCTGCCCGGGCGGCCGTTTTTCGTCGTGGACAGCGCGACGGCGGCCAAGTTTTGGATTAAACCTTTTTTAAAACTCATACGCTATTATACCGTTGACCCTGAAAATCCTCTGGCCGTCAGAAGCGTCATTGACGAGGTCAAACGCGGCAGTAAAGTCGTCGTATTTCCCGAAGGCCGCGTAAGCACAACCGGCGGCATTATGAAAATCCACCCGGGCCTTGCCATGATTGCGGAGCGCAGCGGCGCGGATGTTATTCCCGTGTCAATAGAAGGCTCGCAGTACTCTGTTTTTTCGCGCTTCGGCAAAAAATTTAAGGACAGGCCGGCCAGCAAAATCACCGTCAACATACTCCCCGCGCGTAAACTTAAAATTAATGAAAATCTGACAAGCGCAGGCCGCCGCGCCGCGGCCGAGAACGAGCTTTACGACATTATGGTCTACATGAAGTACAGAAGCAGCAAAATTGACCAGACTATTTTTAACGCTTTTATAGATTCCCGCCACCGCATGGGCTACCGCTTTAAGCTGATGAACGATATTACAAAAAAAGAAATTTCTTTCGGCGGCGCGCTGACCGCGGCTTTTGTGCTGGGCGGGAAATTTAAAGAAAAAATCAACCCCGGCGAATACGCCGGCGTGCTGCTGCCCACGTCAAGCGTGTGTTCAATAGCGGTTTTGGCGCTGCACGCTTACGGCCGCGTGCCGGCCATGATTAATTTTTCAACGGGCATAAAAAACGTCTGTGATTCCTGCAAAACCGCGGGCATAAAAACCGTTTATACGGCCACGCCGTTTATAGTCAAGGCCGATATGCAGCCCATGGTGGACGCGCTGGTGTCCTCCGGAGTGGAAATAGTGTTTTTGGATAAACTTAAAATTACGTTTTTTGACAAACTGCGCGGTTTGTTTATGTCTTTTTTCCCGCGCGTTTCTTATTATATGGTCTGCAATGTTCCGGCGCCGGCGGACCCTGCCGTGCTTCTTTTTACTTCCGGCTCGGAAGGCACGCCAAAGGGCGTGGTGCTCAGCCACAAGAACGTAATTTCAGACGTATACCAGGTCTGCGCGGTTTTGCCTTTTAATTATGACGAAATTGTTTTTTGCTCCATGCCGCTGTTTCACTCATTCGGGTTTGTGGCGGGTTTTGTGCTGTCCGTGCTTTGCGGGTTTAAGGTTTATTTTTACCCGTCGCCGCTGCACTACCACGTTATACCGCAGCTGGTTTATGAAACCAACGCCACTATATTGTACGCGACGGACACTTTTTTGGCCGGTTATGCCAAAGTCGCGCATCCGTATGATTTTTACAGCCTGCGTTACGTCGCGGTTGCGGCGGAAAAACTTAAAGAGAATAATTTAAATGTATGGGCGCGGAAATTCGGCCTGCGCGTGCTGGAACTTTACGGCGCGACGGAAGCTTCTCCTGCCATAACCTCGTCAACGCCCATGCATTATATGTACGGCTCCGTCGGCCGCATTTTGCCCGGCATGGAATATAAATTAAAACCCGTCGCGGGCATTGAAAAGGGCGGGGAACTGGTTATAAAAGGCGACAATATTATGCTGGGTTACATCAAATCCGATAACCCGGGCGTAATACAACCGCCCAAAGACGGCTGGTATGAAACCGGCGACATCGTGGACGTGGACGAAAACGGTTTTATCTTCATCAAGGGCCGCGCGAAGCGTTTTGCGAAAATAGCGGGCGAAATGGTGCCCATGCTTACGGTTGAAAATGAAATTTTTCTTCTGTGGGCGGACGGAATGCACGCCGTGGTCGCCGTGCCGGACGAAAAACGCGGGGAAAAACTTATTCTTTTTACCACGCAGACGGGCGCGTCGTCCTCAAAAATTCTTGAATATTTTAAATCCAAAGGCCTGCCGGAAATTTACGTGCCGCGCAAAATAAAGATTGTTGAGACCGTGCCGCTCATAGGCACCGGCAAAACAGATTACGTTGCGCTGACGCAGCGGGCGATTGAAGAAGAAGCCGAAGCCTCCGAGCAGTAAAAAGTTTTCCCGTATGCGCAGTTCAGTAGTTAGTTACAAAAACTTTTCCAATCTTCGGGCTTTCCCTTCCTCTCCCTTTTAGGGCACTGTTCACTTTTGGATATGCGCTATAATAGCCCGCTAATCCTGTTTAAATTTCCCAACAAATGTCTGTTAAAAAATAGCTCCAGCGTTATCCTCAGCAT
>JAIRUU010000068.1 GCA_031254225.1 Candidatus Elusimicrobium euhamitermitis | reverse complement strand
GTGGTAACGCCTTTTTGCTGGTACAAGAGACCGGAAGTTTCGGACAGCCCTTTTGCTATGAAGAATTGAAATGGAAGATAGTGTATTGCCACGTATATCCCGTTGTAATAGGTAAACGTAAAATCCCTCCCGAGATTTACGTCAATGTCCAGCGCCTGGTTCATTTGGTCCTGCGTGGGAGAGGCCGTTCCTAAATTAGGGTATGAGCCATAGGACAGTCTATATATTTCCAAAGCCTGGTACAGGGTGTTGATTTTTGCCAAACCTTCTGCGGCGCGCGCTTTGCCAACCGTCTTATTATACTGCGGCAGGGCGACCGCGGCCAGTATGCCTATAATAAGCACCGTTACCAATAATTCAATAAGCGTAAATCCGTTTTTCTTAAACGTAGAATTTTTTGAAAAGATACACATAAAGAAAATATATAAAATGCGGCGTTGCGGCACAAGATAATACGCAAACATGTTTTTTCTAATCTTAAAATATTAGAACCTCCGTCTGAGAACGGCTTTATTTTTCCCTATATAAGATAAGAAAAGTTTATCAATAAAATAAGTAAACCGCTGATACGCTGTTGCCGCCGTTAATTAAGTTTCTCGGCCAGGACGAAGGCGCGCGCAAAGCCTTCGTCGGTAATCTTATATACTCTGTTGCGTTTTTCCCCCTCAAACACTACGGTGCCCTGCCGGATTTCAGACGTTAAAATCCTGTCCAGCCTGTCCTCCATAAAGCCGGAAATTTTCATGCTTTTTGCCAGCTTCAGAGAAGAATAATAATTTTGCCCGAGCAGAATTTTTGCGGCCGCAAGCAGCGTAAGCGCGGCCAGCGGCGGCGTTAAAAGTTTAAATTTACGTCTGATAATTACCAAATCCCCCTCAGCCGCGCAGACGTTATTCCAGACCGCGGGCGCGTTTATTACCGCCGGAGCCTGCGTCGCGGGCAAGGTTTCCTGCGACGAGGGAACAGGCCCGCGCAGATGTTTAGGCAGCGTAAAATTTTCCGGCGCTTCATAAGCGGCCTGAGACGGATAAGACGGAGCGGGGTAAGCCGGCGCAACGGGCTGATGCGCGGTTTCAAACAGCTCCGGCTGCGCTGTCGCCGGCCGCCAGACCGGACGGGCAAGAGGCTGCGTCTGCGCCTTGCCTATCAGGTTTAAAAACTCGTCTTTTTGGCGGGAAATAAAGCCGGAGTCGCCCTCCGCTTCAAACTCTTCGCCAGTTTTAAAGCGCATTTTCACGCGCGTAATTTTAACTCTGCCATCAGCCATAAAAAACCTCCGGATAAACCGATAAACAAACTTACTAACGCCTCATGACATATAATAGCGAATATTTTGACATATGTCAACATATAATTTAATATGCTTTTTATATGCCAAAATCTGTGTAATATTTTGATTTTCTATAGATAAATTTTGGGGCGGAAACGCTGCTGTTTTACCCGCCGCCGTTGAAAAATGACAAATTATATGCCAAGAATCAAAAACAATATTAAAAAATTTTACGAAAGAGCGCTTCACAAAATTAAGTGTGATTTTGCAAAAGCTGTTTTTTATGAAAAAATACACCTGCAAAACCGGCGTTAATTTTAGAAATCTCAAAATATCCCCTGATTTTGCAAAATAAAAATAAAAAAATCTTCCCCTTTTAGGGGAAGTCCCCGAAGGGGGTAGGGGTAAATGTACACAAATATGCGCCGTAAGACTTTTGTTTAAGAGGTAATATCAAACGGCATTTTATAACGTCCATTTACCCCTTTCCCCTTCGGGGGTTTCCCCCTAAAAGGGGGAATTTATGATGGAAAGAGTATATTGGCATTGTTTGCCGGTAATGGGAGAAAAGACCGGTCGTTCTACCCTAATCGTTTTAGATAAGAAAAAAGTATTCAGGCTATATACCCCAGGACGTAAGAAGAATTTTATATATTCTCTGATATGACTAAAAAAAATACGGGTTTTACGCTGATAGAATTACTGGTTGTGGTTCTGATAATCGGCATTCTTGCGGCAATTGCCGTCCCGCAGTACCAAAAAGCCGTTGAGAAATCCCGCGCGGCCGAGGCCCTCCTCAATGTAAGAGCTCTTGCCGAGGCCGTCAAAAGAGCGCAGCTTGCGTCCGGCGCGCTGCCCGGTTCTTTTGACGAATTGGATATAACTATTCCGGGCACGTCGGTAGTATCTGCCGCCACAGGCGTCCGTTCGGAAATAATTGCAAATGATAACTTTGCTTATTATATAGATAAGAATAATAATACGCTCCCCGCCAGAAGAAAAAAGACTCCCTCGGACACGGACTGGGGCAACAGCGATTTTGCAATTGCCTATTGGTTTGGGCAGGACCCCAGAACAACGAGCGCGGTTCTGTCGCCGGATTCAATGGTATGCGCGGTTAAGAGCGGTATAGAAAAAGAGGCTTTATATAAGTCAATATGTAAATCTTTTGGAGCCATGGACGCAAAATCCGTGGTTATATCGGGATATGTCCACTATAAAATAAATTGATATTCGGTATAGTTAAAATAATTCCGGCGCGTCGCGGAGAGAGTCATAAACTTTGTAGGCTTTTGCTTTTATATCGCCGGAGGGCATTTTGATATCGGGTATAAGGACTACGCGCATTCCCGCGGCCTCCGCCGCCAAAACGCCGTTTTCGGAATCTTCAAAAACTATGCATTTTTCGGGCGGAATTTTGAAATCCGCGGCGGATTTTAAAAATAAATCCGGCGCGGGTTTTGTGCATTTGACGTCCTGCGCGGTGTTTACCGCGTCAAAACGGCCCGCCATGCCGCCGCGCTTAAGCGCAAACGTTACAAAATCTTTATCGTTGGAGCTTGCCACGGCTTTTTTGATTTTTTTCCGGTCAAGCAAATCCAGAATTTCCGCGGCGCCTGTTTTGGGCAACAGGCCGTTTTTTTCAATATCTTTTAAAATGTTGGCGTGGGAATTTTCCAGAAATTTATCAGACGGGAAATCCGCGCCGAATATTTCTTTAAAAACCTCTTTTGCCCGCGCGTTGCCAAGGCCCAGCGTGCGCGCGTACATTTCTTTTGTGCCTTTATAACCCATTTGTGCGGCGGTCAGCACAAAAACGCGTTCGTACACGCGTTCCGTGTCCAGCAAAAGCCCGTCCATATCAAAAATAGCAAGTTCAATCATTGTACTCCGTCCATTCTTTTATTCCCTCTCCCGCCCGCCTACGTTTCACTACGGCGCGGCGCCCCTGCACATGGAGATGAAAAATTTATTGGGTCAAATGTTACAACGCCCACTCGTCGTCTTTGGCGGCAGCCGCTGAAGTTCCCCACTGCGCGGCAAGTTTTTCGTCTTTTTTCACTCCGCGGCCTTCCCTGTATAATTCGGCCAGTTTAAACATAGCGGTTTTGCTGCCGTGCTCCGCCGCCTGTTTAAGCCAGTAAACTGATTTGTCGTATTCCCCCTGCCGCGCAAAACAGTTTGCTATGTTATACATATAAGTTCCGTTTTGCGGGTCAGCTTTCATTGCCTGCCCGTACCAGTTAAGGCACTGTTGTGTATCCTGGTCAATACCAAGGCCGTTTGCATACAGATAGCCCAGAACTGCCATGGCGTTTGCGTCGTTGGTTTTTACGCCTTTGTTGGCCCATTCCAGCGCGTCTTTATAATTTTGTACTGCGAGCATTGCCTTTGCCAGACTGCCGGCCGCGCCCTGAATTTGCGCTCTTGCCGCCTGGGTAAGCAAAGGCGCCGCGTCTTTAAAATTTTGTTTTTCCGCGTACATTAAACCCGCGCGGTAAGCGGCCTGATTATTGCCGCTTTGCGCCGCTTTTATAAACCACGCCAGCGCGGCGTCTTTGTCTTGAACCACTATTTTCCCGTCGTAAAGCATTAAAGCGAGGTTGTACATACTTTCAACGTTCCCCCCCTGCGCGGCTTTCAAAGTCCACTCATAGGCAAGCTTGTTGTCCCTGGGGGCGAGGGAGCCCGTCGTATAAGAATATCCTGCGGCGGACATGGAGCTTACGTCGCCCAGTTCCGCCGCTTTTACATATAAAGAAAGCGCATCTTTTTTGGACTGCGGCGCAATAACGCCGTCCTCATAAATTTTGGCAAGCTGTTTAATGTGCTCAACGGAATTTATGTCAGCCGCTTTTTGCAGCCAGGCAGCGCAGTCTTTCGCCGGCTTTGGGACGGAGCAGGAAATGTCGGCCATTTTTTTTATTGCTTCCGCCTCGCCGGCGTTGGCGGCTTTTTCAAACCATTCTCTGGCGGCGGACTGTTTGGCCTCGTCGTAAATTCTGGCTATTTCCAGCATGGAGGCGGAGCTGCCGCCTTCCGCCGCTTTTTTGAAATTATCCAGCGCGGCGTTGTAATCCATTGGCGCGCCTTTGCCGTATTTGTAAGCTAGCGCAAGCTCATAAAGCGCGTCCGCGCCGCCCACGGCCGCGGCTTTTTTCATGTAATACAGCCCTTTGTCAAAATTTTTATGGAGTCCCTGTCCGCCGTAAAAATAAGCTTTTCCTATAATATACTGGCTTTGTACGTCGCCTTTGTCCGCGGCGGCAAGGACGGGCCGCAGAGTTTCCGGCACAGGAGCCGGCTCCTGTGCCGGCTGGGACGGCCGCGCGAAAAAGACGTATAAAAGCGGCAGGATTATAACTGCGGCTATAAAGGCGATAACGATTTTCTTCATAGTTTATTTTACAATAACCCCCGTTATTTTGTAAATTATCCGTATGACTCCGATAATAATAGCGGCGGTTTTGCTGTCCGTGACTCTGGGTTTTGCGGTTTTTGCTTATTTCAAAATAAGCAGGGCGGACAAGACTATTTACTCCGCGCATTCCGCGCTGAACGTGCAGCTGTCTTTCAGACGGGAAATTGTCAAAAATTTGTCCTCTCTTGTTTCCGGTCTGGCGCAGGACAGCGGCGAAATTATTTCCGCGCTTATGAAAATCGCGGTTGAGCCCGACACCGATTTTAAAATTGAAACGCGCGCGGAGCAGGAAAATAAACTGTCCTCCGGCCTGACGGATTTGTTTAAATTATCCGACGGAAAGGACGCGCTTAAGAACAATGAAAATTTTATTTCGCATAAAAAGTCTGTTTTAAAATGCGAGGAAAAAATTAAGCAGGCCGCCGCGTTTTACAATAATTCCGTGCGGGATTATAATACCATGATTTCCATTTTTCCGGCGGGCATAGTGGCAAAAATGTTTGACTACGGCCCCGCCGGATTTTTTAATTTTGAGCAGACCAAGGTTGATTAGATTTATTTTTCCCCTCGCCCGTCTTCGCTGCGCCGCGGCGCGGCAGGCAAGGGGCGAGGGGAAATATTTTTCATGGGGAAAGGAAAAAATTTGAGGACGGAGTCTTAATTAATGAAAAAGTTATTGATTTTTGCGGTTTTGTTTTCTGCGCTGGCGGCTTACGGGCAGGTCGGCGTGGAAAAATATGAAATTACGGTCACGCTGTCCCCCTCCCCGCAGGTGCTTGTGGAGCAGCAGATTGACGTTACCGTCGGGGAAAACGGTTTTAACGAGCCGCTTTACAGGGATATTCCCGTTGTGCAAACGTCTTCCGTCTGGGTAAAAAAAGACAAGGGGTTTGAACTTTTATCCGTGCGTAAAAACGGCGCGCCGGAAGCTTATACCGTCAAAGACACGCCGGACTCCAAAAGAATTTTCCTTGAAACGCCGCTTAAAAAAGGCGCTTATAAATATTCTTTCAGCTATAAATCTTCCAGAATACGCTCTTACAAAGACGCGGACGAACTTTATCTGCATCTGGATAAATCTTTAAATGATTTTTACCCGCGCGAGACAAAGGTTATTGTAAAGCTGCCGGACGGCGCAAAGCCGCTTTACGCGCGCGTTTTTACGTCTGAAAACGGCTCCCTGCGGCCGGCGGACGCCGAGGCCGGCGCCGCGCCCGGCGCGCTTGTTTTTAATTTCCGCTCAAACCCTTCCGCCAAAGAAGAGCATATAGTGGTTGTCGGCCTTGAAAAAGGTTTTATACAACATTCCGGCGGGGATATTGAAAGTTTTGTGTCGGACAATTCCGTCACGCTTTTGACGCTGCTTGTTTTTGCGCTGGCCGCCGCTTATTATATTATCGTCTGGGCCGCGCTGCGGGACAGGGAGGACAGGCCGCAAAACGCGGTCCCGGTTCCGCCTGAAATTACTACGGCGCAAATGCGCTACATGTATAAAAAAATCCCGGGCCAGATTAAAGACAGATATAAAATGCTGACGTCCGCCCTTCTTGATTTGGCGGTAAGAGGATATTTTAAAATTATAGCCGACGGGGACGTTTATAAACTCGTCAAAGCGGCCGCTGCGCCGCGCGGCAAACTCAACGCGCCGGACGCCGCGCTTCTGGATATAATTTTCCCGCAGGAAGTTAAAATATTTTTAACCTCCTCAAAATCCGTGCGCGAAATACGGCGCATAATTAAGCAGAATAAAGCAGAGGTCAAACGCGAATTTAAAGGCAAATACATACGCTCAAACGCCGTCTGGGAAATCATAGGTTACGCGCTTGGCGGCGCGGGCGTTTTGGTTTTATGGTTTTGCGCCGGCGGCGGTTTATTTTACTGCGCCGCGGTGCTTGCGCTTATGGTTTTGCTGACGCTGATGTTCCGCAAATTTTTCCCCCCGTTTACGCCCGCTGGCGCAAAACTTGCGGAAGATATTATGAATTTCAGGAAATACCTGGCGGACTCTGAAGGCGAATCAAAAGTTTATAACAAAGAGTTTGAAAAATATCTGCCGTACGCCGTCGCGCTCGGCGTTGAAAATAAATGGGCGCGCAGGTTTGAGGAAAATATTGAAAACGCTTTTGCCGCCGGCGCGCAGCCGTATAACTGGCTTGAAATAAATTTTGCCAGCGAAACGCTGGAAGACCACGCTTCAAGCCGCACCGCCGCGCTGACGTACGCCGTGGGGGAAGGGTTTGTGGAAGCTTTCAGCCGCACAAGAAACATCTCAAACACTGAAGATTTAAAAACGCTGTAACAGAGGGGCAGACACCATGATTAAAAACGGTTCTAAGGTAAAATTTGATTATACTTTGAAAGTAGACGGCGAAGTGCGCGATACTTCCGCCGGCCGCGGCCCTTTGGAATACGAGCACGGTGCCGGGCACATTATTAAAGGGCTTGAAAAAGAGCTGGAAAATATGGAGCCCTGCCAGCAGAAAACAGTTAACGTAAAACCCGAGGACGGTTACGGCGTTGTCAACCCGCAGGCCAAAAGAACTTTGCCGCTGGACGCGGTGCCGAATATCAAAGAATTTAAAGTCGGCGAGACCGTTACCGTCACCGGCGGCGGCCAGGTTATGCATCCGCTCATCAGCAAAATAACGGACAAAGAAATTGAGCTTGATTTCAACCACCCGCTTGCCGGTAAAAATTTAATTTTTGACGTAAAAATAATAAGCGTTGAGGAATAAAATAAAAAAAATATAAAATCAAAACTTCCCCTTTTAGGGGAAGTCCCCGAAGGGGGTAGGGGTAAATTTTACCGCGCCGTAGCGCAGCGAAGGCGGGTGTAGGCAAATATGAGCCGTATCCAGCTGGAAAAACTCGGCGAAAAAATGGAACTTCTTCCTTCTACTAAGCTACCCCTCACCCCTACCCCTCTCCCGCAAGGGGCGAGGGGAAAGCGGAGATAACTTTATTTTATAACGGCCATTTATCCTCCGCCTACGCTGCGCTACGGCGCGGCAGGCATTTCCCCTTCGGGGGTTTCCCCCTAAAATGGGGAATTCTAATAATATCTGTGCTGTTTTATATTATCAACGTGGAATAGGACTTGATTTTTTAGAGAATAATAATTATTATATATAGTAACTGACCACAAAAGTGGAGGAATTATGAAAAAGGTTTTTATGCTGTTTGTTTTGGCTGTGTCCGCCGTGCTTCTCAAAGCCGATAACGTGGACATGGTAACCATTTTGCCGGACGACGTGGCCGCGTTTGTCCGCCTGGACGTTAAAGATAGCGCGCTAATGTCAAAGGTTGTGCTGGGCGACAATAAGATTACCGCGGGCAGCCAGCTTGTCGTTGGCACGGGTACAATGAACATAGATAAGATTTTTGCGGGCAATTCGCTGACGGTGCAGAGTCTTGACGCCGTACTGTCAAATAATGTTCTGCAGTTTCAAACCGCAACCGCCGACACTCTTGTTATTGAGGGCAATATAGGCGGAGTTAATAATTTTGCGGTGCCCACTGGTACTACCAGACTTTTTATAAACGGCGTGGAACTTGCTAACGACATACCTGGCAATCTGGGATGGGCTACCGATGTTCCGGTTAACGGCGTCGTAGGCACGGGCAGCGTCTATGTTTTAAGCACGGCGCATTAATTTTGCAGCGGGCGTACCGTCATTATAAACAGGAGAAAAAATGAAAAAATTTATTGCTTTAATTTGTTTTGCGGCTCTAACGGAGGCCGCCGGCGCGGCCACTATTAACACGGTGGCGTTTCACCCCGTGCCGTCCGGCAAGTACGCGCAGCTTTATATTTCGCAGACTGTTAACGTTAACGGTGGTCTGAGTATTAACAAACTGAAAGTCCCTGGCAGCCTTAATATTAATGCCAACGCGGCCGCCCCGTCGGGCACGCTTACAGTCAACGACTCCAACGGCGGCGGCGTGCTGAGCATAGGCGAGTCCACGCAGGGGGGGCAGGCGGTTCTTAAGGCTACGGGGGAGGCTTATCTGAGAACTAGCCAGTCAAGTCCTTTTGTTGCTTCCGCGAACGGGCTGGCTTTCACGGCGAATAAAATTGTAGCCTGGCGCGCGCAGGATACCGACATTACGGTTAACACGCATAAAAGCTACTCAAACAGCGGGTCCACAAGCGCGCTTCCTCCTTTTCCAAACGGACAGACTTTGAGGTGGGTAAAAGTAAAAGATGTCAGCAATCCTTTATCACCGATAGATTATACTGTTTTAGCCGCTTCCACCAATACGACGGCGTGCGGCCAGTTTACGGGCATTGCTAATACATGCTGCTTAAATCCAAGCGCTACGGGTTGCAGGGATACCGCTTCGGCAATTTCGCTTGCTCTTGCCGGCGTGCCTTATCCCAAGGATAGTAATAAAAACATGAACAGTTATTAATAAGTAAAATATTTTTTAAAACCCCCGCAGAGAATTTTGCGGGGGTTTTTTGCCGCGTTTGATTTGTTGTATAATTTATAGTAATATTTAATATTAGTTAACTGCTTTTAGTTAAAATATATTACAATGCTTATTTGGGAAACATAAAAATAAAAACGGTAAATAATTATTGACTGGCTTGGTTTTTTAGAAAAGGGGTTGTATGTCTAAAAAGAGAAAAGGGTTGATGAACGCCGTTAAGCATAACGGCGGGGCGGCGGCCGATGTGTCTGGTTTTTTGCTGAAAAACGGTTGGAAAGTTATGGAGTTCCTGGGTGTTAAACCGGATAAAGACACCCGTTAGTAAATTGTATATTTTTTAAACCTTGTGACTTGTAAAGCCGAAATCCGGCGGCGCATAAAATGCCCGCCGCGCCTGTTTTTTTTCTATCTTATCCGCATCCAAAAACTATGCGCTATAAAAAAAACGCAGACATTAACCCGTCTCTCAGTCAAAATTCCCCCTAAAAGGGGAAGACATCTTTTTTTATATGGTATGCTTTTTTAGCGCCGCCCTGCAAATCATTCTTCTTGAAATTATTCCATTAATTTAATAACATTCACTATATAACAGTCATTGCGCGCGAGAGGAGTTATGACCAAAAATTTTTTTTCTTTTTTTTCAAGCCAGATGCCGGAAAACACCAAAAATATTTTTGAAGCCGCCAAAGCCGCCTTCGCGGATTTCCCGCAGCCTGTGCTGATTTTAGACGACGGCAAAAAAATAATTTTCGCCAATTCCCCCGCGCTTACGCTGCTCGGTTACGAGGCGGAAGAAATTCAGGATATCAGCCCTTCCAAACTTTCCCTCAAAAAAAATACTCTTACCGCAGGCGCGCGCCTGAGCCAGAAAATTACCGGGAAGTCCGGCAAAAAATTCCCCGCGCGCGTAAGCGTAAACGCTGTGCAGGGCACTGAACTGGCCACTGTTTTGCTTGAAACCGCAGCCGGCGACGGCGTAGTGCGGGACAATATAATAAACCTGCTGGACATTTCCCCCTTCGGCGTCAGCGCGCGCGACCAGGACGGCGCGGTAATTTTCTGGAACGCCGCGGCGGAAAATATTACCGGCCTTAAAAAAGACGACGTGCAGGGCAAAAACCTGCCCGAAGCGCTTGAAGACAAAAATTTCAGAAAAGAAATTGAAGAGTCCGACAAAAAAATAGCCAAAACAGGCGGCGGCGCGTATCTGCAGAACATAAAAGGCGTTTTTGCCTCCGGCGAAAAATATCTGAATATTTTTAAAAGCTATAAAGTTTTGCCCGACGGGGACGCGCTGTTTGTCGCTATTTTTGAAGACGTTACCGGCGTTTCCCGCGAGAATTTAAAAAACCGCCAGGTGCAGGGTTTTCTTGAAGCTATAATCAACAATATCCCGCTCAGTCTTTACGCGCGCGACAAGCACGGGCGCTACCTGATTAACAATAAAAAATCTCTGGAATATTTCGGTGGCGGCGTTGTTTTGCCGCTGGACGAATATATTGCCGGACTTTACGACAAAGAAACAATTAAAAACACCTGGCGCGAAGAGCATGAAACGGAAGAAAAAGCCAAAGAATATCGTTCCCGCGAAGACGCTATTTTAAAAACCGGTAAAATTTTAGATGTTCCGTACGAAGAGTACGACAGAGAGGGCGGCGGCAAAGCCGTGCTGCACCTGATTAAAGCGCCTGTTTTTGACGAGAACGGCCGCACCATAGCCGTGCTTACCATTGCCGAAGATATAGCCGAGAAAGTGAGAAAAGAACAGGAAATTTTGGAAACGCGCAATTTCCTTCAGGCTATTTTTGACAATGCGCCGGTAGCTATTTACGCGTTTGACATTAACGGCAAAATGCTTTTTTCCAACAAAAAGAGCAACGAGATTTTTGACACCGTAAACCTTGCCCCCAAATACCCGATAAACGAGGAGGAAAATAAATTTTTCCGCGCGCGGGAGCAGAAAGTTTTTACTGATAAAAAAATTATTGACATCCCGGACGAGCGGTACCGCTCCCACGACGGGGAAGATTATATTCTGCACCTGATTAAAGCGCCGGTTTTTGACAAAGACGGCAACCCTTTTATGGTTTTAACCATAGCCGAAGATATTACGGAAAAACGCCGGCGCGAGAAAGATATTATCAAAGCCAAAGATTTCCTGCAGCGCGTGGTTGACAACCTGCCCGTCGCGCTGCTAGCAAAAAAATACAGCGGCGAATATATTTTATGGAACAAGAAAAGCGAGGAGCTCTTCGGCGCCAAAGCGGACGACGTTATCGGCCGCCAGTTTTACCAGACCGGCATTAACGCCGACCTGCAGGATTATATAAAACAGCAGGATAAAATAGTTTTTGATTCCGGCAGGGAGATGGATGTTCCGCAGGAAATAATTTCCACCGTCAAAGACGGCGTAAAAATAATGCACACCGTCAAAACGCCGGTGTTTGACGCGCAGGGCGCGCCGGATTATCTGATTTCCGTCTCTGAAGACATTACGCAGAAAAGCAAGATGGAGCGGCAGTTAAAAGAGTCGCGCGAAAAATATTCCCTGCTCGTTGAGAATTCCGGCGAGGGCGTGGTTATACTTGAAGGCAAAAAAATTATTTTTGCAAACGCGAAATTTATTTCCCTCCTCGGCCTGCCCGGTGAGGACAGCGCGGCAAACGCCGATATTTTGGATTTTGCGAGCGGCGAGTCCAAGCCCGCGCTTGAAGAAATCTACGAAGGCGCGCTTGCGGGCGCGCCGTCCAAAACCGGCGATATAACCATGCAGTCCCCGGGCGGCGAAGCGGTTGAGCTGGAAACAAACGCCGTCGCTTCAAAATACATGGGCAAAAAAATAGTGCTTATGTTTTTCCGCGACGTGACCGAGCAGAACAAACTTGTCAAAGACCTGCGCGCGGACAGGGAATATTTTAAAAATTCTTTTGAGTTTTATCCAGTCCCTCTCGCGCTGCTTACGCCCGCGGGTTATTTGTCCGTGTTAAACGCCGCCGCGAGGGCTATGCTGGGCCTTAAAGCCGAGGACAGAAATATTTACCGCACGTATTATTTAAAACCGCAGCTGCCGCTGGACGTCAGAAAAAAAATGTCCCGCGGGGAAGCGGCGGAGTTTGATTTTACCGTCAATCCGTCCGACATTGACCCTAAAATTTTTAAGACGGAATTAAAAGAGCCGTTTGACTGCAAACTTAAATTCGTGTCCATGAACAAACGCGAAAATAAAGACGGCGGCGTGACTGCGGAGTATCTTGTAATCATGGAAAAAAAGACGCCGCCCAAAACCGTTATTGACGCCGAGGACGTGCTGCTCTTTTCCGTCCCAGCGTTAAAATGTTCCAACGACGGCAAAATAATTTCCGTCAACACCGCGTTTTCCACGCTTGAACTGCCGACGAAAATATTTAAAAGAGGAACCGCGTTAAACGAGCTGTTTGTTTACTCCGACCGTTATATACTGGCGCGCGACACGGAAGAACTTTTCCGCCAGGGTTTTATTTATAACAGATTTTATAAACTGAGCGGCGCTGCCGGCGAACTGCCGGTAACCGTCAGCGCGGCCCGCGGCCGGGACAACGACGGTTTTATAATGACTTTCCAGAACGTCACGGCGCAGGAGCAGTTTCTCACCCTGCTGCGCGAAAGGCAGGAAGTGCAGAGCGCGCTGCTTTCCGCCGCCGGCGGCGCCGTGCTGTTTTGCGGCGAGGCCGCGTCAAATATCCCGGGCAAAATAATTTTTGCAAACGGCGCGGCGCAGAATATGCTGGGTTACCACGCGGCGGATATTATAGGCATGAACGCGGAGGATTTTCTTACTCCCCCCGCCGGAAAACCCGACGCGGCGCGCGCGCTTATTGACGGCGCGGCAAAAGAGCTGCACACAAAACCGCACGCTAATTTTACGTCTAAAATTTACACCAAAGACGGCGCGTCTTTTGACGCGGAAATTATTGTAAGTTCTTTTGAGTCCGCGGGCAAACGCGGTTACATTTTCATAATCCGCGTTTTGAACGAACTTATAAAAGCCGCGGCTTCGGACAACGCGGTTTACCGCGAGCTTAACAGCATAAAAAATTTCCTGGACGGCGTTCTGTTTAAAACGGACGCGGAGGCCGTGGTTACTGACGGTTACACAAACTCGCGCGAGCGCGGCGGTTTTTATAATATCGCCCGCTATCAGTATAAATCCCCGTACGGTTATCTGCCGAAGGACGTTGCGGACGTTTTTGTTTATTCCGTCAAAGAAGCGTTGAGCGTAAATACGGTAACGTCTTTTAATTTTACGCTGAGCGGAGAGGACGGCGTAAAATCTTACGAGGCCCGCGTCTCTCCGGTAAACGGCGAGCAGAGCGCTTTTGTTTTAATCAGCGAAGTTGCCAACCTGTACGAGATGGAACGCAAAATACAGGCGCTTTACGAAATTACTAATTCCGGCGAGAATTTTACGGAAAAAGTGAACGATATTCTTAACTTCGGAAAGCAGATTTTTAATACGGACGCGGGTATGGTAATACGTTTTTCCGGCAAAAAAGACAACGCGTTTACTATTCTCTACGCGTGTGAAAATAAGCTTAATCTGAAAAAAGGAATGATGTTCCCCGGCGACAAATGTCTTGACCCGCTGCTTGAGGGCAACGTAATTATTGAAAACGAAGCGCATGCGGGCAGCTGCGGTTCAGGCGCGTTTTGCAAAGAAAAAAAATTGAAGACTATAATAGCGGGTCCGCTTTACGTCGGCGGAAAGGTGGAGGCCGCGCTTATGTTTGTCAGCCGCCAGTCCGCGGCGGCGCAAAACGGGGACGAGGAATTTATCGCGCTTATGTCGCGCCTTCTTGGCCTCGGCATAGAACTGCGCAACACTGGCAAGCTGGTGGAAGAGAGCGAGGGCAGGCTTGAGCATACTTTTAATTATCTTACGCTGCCCGCGGCCGTCATAGAAGCGGACGGAAGCATTTCTTTCCTCAACAAAAAATTCTTAAAAACTTTTAATAAGCCCGACGGTGATTATAAAGGAAAAGATTTTTTTGAAATTTTTACGCCCGCGCCGCCCGCCGCGCGCAAAAGTTTTTTTGCCGCGTACGCAGGCGAGGGCAAAACATTCGTCTGGGACCAGCCGTTTACCGACGGTGAGACGACGGCCAAATCATGCCGGTGGCAGGTAAACGTAATTAAAAACCCTGGCAATGAAGTAACCGGTTTTGCGCTTATAGGCGAAATGCAATAGCTTTTATAAACGGCAATAAAAAATCCCGCGCAAACCGCGCGGGATTTTTTTTACTGCCTTATACGTCTAATGTTATAAAAGGATATTCAGGTAATATATTTATATGTCAAAAAAGTAAAGAATATATTTAGTATTTGATAGATGATATTGACTATTATAATATATATATATATAATCAATATATAATGCAGAATAATATCGGACTTCTGAGGATTTATATGCCAAAAATAAAACTGGCAGGGTTACTTTTGTTAGGTCTTACAAGTTTCACTTTTGCGCAAACTACAACAGTCGGCACCGCGGCGCAGTTAAGTACCGCAATCAGCGGCGGCGCTACAAATATAGTTCTCAGCAACAGCATAGCGCTGGGCGGCACAAATATAGTCCAAAACGCATCTTCGGGATATACAGTTACGATATCCGGCGGCGGGTTATACGGCTTTACCGGCAATATCGGCACTAATCTTTTTGTTCCGGCCGTCGGGCAGACTTTTACTCTCAGCGGGTTGAGTTTTTCTGTTGCCTCCACCGCCTCAGAGCGTATTCTCGCAAACAACGGCACCACCTATTTTGACAATATATCGGTAACAAATTCCACCTCTTCTTCAAGCAACAGTTTAATAAGAAATAACGTCAGCGGCATCATGACTATTACAAACTCCGTTTTTTCCGGCAACACCGCCTCGGGCGGCACAAACGGCGGCGTTATTAACAATCTTGGTTCTTCTCTGTCTATTACTGGTTCAACATTTTCCAATAACACCAACAATGCCGCGGGCGGCGCGCTTTATAATACCGCAGGCGCCACGGCTTATATTACGGACACTTCGTTTACCGGAGACAAGGTCACCGGCGGCGGCAATAACGGCGGCGCGATAGACAATGAGGGCACGCTTTACATTACCGCGCAAAACGCCGGCGTTGCTTTTAGCAGAAACACCTCCGGCGCGTCGCAGGGCGGCGCAATAAGAAACGGCGGCGCGCTTACTATAACCGCGGATACGGCGGACATTACTTTTTCCGACAACGTCGCGGGCACCGCGGGCGGCGCCATACAGAACGCCAACGGGGCTACTCTTAATCTTGTAACTAACGCAGGCAACATAATTTTTACTGGCGCAAATACGTCAAGCGACGGCGGCAACGCCTTGAACGCCGGCGGCATTGTGAACGTTAAGACAAACGGCGCTGGCAACATACTTTTTGATACCGGCAACGGAATCACTGGCTTGGCAAGCACGAACGCCGCGCCGGTAAAAATAAACGTATTGGGCTCTGGTGCGGGGCAGTTTATTATTAATTCAGACGCTTCAAAATATCTGGGCCTCTACAATCAAACCTCCGGCACTACGGTCATAACTTCGGCGGGAACCATGTTTGCGAGTTCTACGGCGGACAAAGGCACGGCTGAAAACTACGTCAGCGGCAGCGGCGTTTTGCAGATTACGGATTCAAGCATATATTACGGCGTGACTTTGGGCAAAGTCAACAACGGCAACCTTACCACCAGCGGCACAGCAAGCACCGGCGGCACGTTAATTAACTATACCACGTCGGCGGCCACCATGAATATCGGCGGCGCGGATACGAGCAGGCTCATTTTCGGCGGGACGGGCTCCGTCATGACTTTTGACGCGGATTCAAGCGTTCCCGTCGCGTCGTATAATTTGGCCGGTCCGATAAGCGGCAGCAGCGGGAACACCGTAAATTTAAATAACGGCAACGTGACTCTTGCTCTGAACAATTATGCGGACGGGACTACTTACGGTTTTAACAACGACACTCTTTCCATTAACGACCCGGCCAACGCGGCGCTCCGCACGGTAAATTTTTCAAACGTTACCTCAAACAACACCACTCTTAATTTTAACATCAGCCTGACGGATCTCGGTTTTGGCACGCCCTCCGGCGGACAATCCGTTTTGACCGCGGATCATTTAAACGCGGCGGCGAGCAGCGGCACTTTTAACCTCGGCGCCATAGGCATTGTGGGTCCTTTTCAGGATGACGGGTTAAATCAAACTTACAGCGCGCAGGTATTGTTCGGCGGCGCGGCATTTAATACGTCTTCAACGCCGACGCCGTCTATGGTTGTAACCAGCGTTTATGAATATCTTGCCGGCGTGGATCCGGCAAATCAAGGCGATATTTTGCTTACCGTGCAGAGAGCGGCAGACTCAAATTCCTTAAACGCGGCAAACACATACGTCGGCAACAGTTCTTTTAACATGACGTATTTTGTTGACCCAACGCCTGATACCTATTATATAGGAAGCTCTTTGAGCAACGCGGCGGCCGGACAGCTGCTTGTGCAGGGCGTGGACTCAACAAACAGCTTGCTTGACGGCGGCGGCGCATACTCTTTTTTCAAACTGACTGACGCTACCAATTTGACTTTGCAAAATCTCGCCGTTCAAAACTCGTCCGGCACAAACGGTTCCGTGTTGGACGCAGAAAACGCTTCCGCGACGGCGGATTTGAACAATTTGGCCGTTCAGAACAATACAGCAAGCGGCCTCGGCGGCGCGATATATCAGAACAGCGGCGCGGATAATATAACGGTTACTAATTCAACTTTTACAAATAACCACGCCGCAGATGGCGGCGCTGTTTATGTTCAAAGCGGCACTGTAAACGTTGACGGCGGGGCAAGTTTCAGCGGCAACACCGCCGCTGGGCAGGGCGGCGCGATATATAACGCGGACACCGTTAATTTAGATTCATCTGCCGGCAATATCACTTTCAGCGGAAATTCCGCTTCCGGCGCGGCCGGCGGCAATGACATTTATAACTCCGGTACGCTTAACGTAGACGGTACTGGTAACGCGGTAGTAATAGGCTCGGGCTTAGCGGGCGCGGGCGTTATCAACAAATCCAACGGCGGGGAATTTGACATAAACGCGGACAGTTCAAATTACACCGGCGTGTTGAATAACTCCGGCGGTCTGACAAAAGCGGCGGCGGCTTATTTTAACGGCGTCAGCAATATAAGCGGCGGCACGGTTGAACTTGCGCAGGGATCAAGCATAACGGGCGCCAGCATATTTAATATAGGTGCGGCGGGCGAACTGCTGATTTCAACAAACAGCAACATGACTTTAGCTGGCGGAC
>JAIRUU010000039.1 GCA_031254225.1 Candidatus Elusimicrobium euhamitermitis | reverse complement strand
GAGACTTCCGGCCGGTATTTTTTTGCCCGCCGTAACAACGCTGCCTGCGCCGATAATGCAGTTGGAGCCGATTTCGCTTTCCAGAACGACGGCGTTCATACCTACCAGACAATTATCGCCGATGACCGACCCGTGCACAACCGCGCCGTGCCCCAGCGTAACGCCGCGGCCTATGACCGCCGGCCTGTCATAATTAACGTGTATGACGGCATTGTCCTGCACGTTTGAATTATCTCCGACGGCGACCGCCGCGATATCCCCCCTCAAAACCGCGCAGGGCCACACGGAAACGTTTTCCCCGAGCCTGACCTCGCCGCACACAACCGCGGTCTTATGCACAAAAGCGGAAGGCGAAACAACCGGCGTCAAGTCTTTTATTTTTTCTATCATTGCAACCCCCTCGCCGCAGGGCGGTAAACGCGGCGGCGTTCAGAAAATTTTAAAATCCAGTAAACCACAATGCTTACCAAACCAGGGATAATATAATACATAAATCTGTAAACCAGGCAGGCGGTAAGCGCCTTTTCCCACGGTATGCCGCCGTTGGCAAAAACCGCTATCATAGCCAGCTCCATGGCGCCGAGGCCGCCGGGCAAAATGGGTATTAAAGTAGTGGCCATGCCGACGGCAAAACCCGCTATCAAAAGCCCCGCCTTTATATTTACGCCGACGGCGCGGAACGCGAAATATAAAATCAGCACTGTGCACAGCCAGTCCGCGCAGACGTAGACCACGGCCAGCGTAAGACGTCCTTTTTTCTGCTGAATAAAATTTATGCCGCTTTCAAGCTGGCGGCTGAAAATATCAAAACGCGCCTTAGGAATAAGCAGGGAAAAAAGTTTATATAAAATTCTGTTGACGAGCCTGAAACCTTTGCGCACCCACGTAATGCGAAGGTCGTTATGAAAAAGGAAAACGATAATTACCGCGCAAATTGCGCCCATGCCGACGATTAGAAGAAAATTCTGCACAATTTCTTTTTTGGCCGGCGCCGACGTAAACAGCATAAGCATGGAGCCCTGCAGAATAATGAGCGCAAGCACCATATAAATAATAACAGTAAGCACAATGCTGGCCGTAACGCTGACGCCAAGCGGCACTTTTCTTTTCCCGAGCAGATGCGCGCGCAGCGCAAAACCGCTTACGCCGAAAGAGGACACAAGATAATTTACCGTCGTGGAAACCAAAGCTATGGCTATGGCGCTGAAAATATTTATTCTCTTGCCCATAGCGCGCAGAACTTCCCACAAAGACAACCCCATGCACACGTAAATAGCGGCGGCCGCTGCCGCGGCCCAGAGCAGATAGCCGACGTTAACCTCGGCCCAAATCTTTATAAACGCGTCTTTGCTGTGAAAAAATATATAGACCAGCAGCGCGGCGGACAGCAAAACCCCCAGCGTATAAAGAAGGTATTTATTTGTTAAAACCCGCCGTAAATTCTTCATATACAAATTATATAAATTTTCCGTTTAAAATTCTGCGTTGGCATCAGAAACGACTTTTAGTACTTGTCCTCTTTTATTTTTCGCGGCTAAAAATAACTGTAAATTGTTATTTATACTAATTAATTATAAATACGGGGAACTATATATTGACCGAAAACTGTAAATTTTCTACACTTTTATTATATATCTAAGCAAGGGTTATATTTTTATGAAAAAAGGGTTTACTCTGATTGAGCTGTTGGTAGTCGTGCTTATTATCGGCATTCTTGCCGCTATTGCTTTGCCGCAATATACAAGCAGCGTTGAAAAATCTCGCGCGGCCGAAGCGCTTATTAACGGCAAAGCTCTTATGGAATCAAACAAACGCTACTTCCTTGAAAACGGAGGATACGCGAAAAGCCTGTCGGATTTAGACATCACTCCGCCGGGCACGCGCAGCACAACCGGCTGCAGGCCGTCAACCACCGAGTGTTACGTAACGGACAAATTTGTATATGACACGGAAGACATTACCACCGGTTATATCGCGGCTATGAGAAAAGGACCGCCCGCAGGCGATACCGGCGCTGTCGGTCCTTATATGATAAATTTTTATCCCGCGCCTATTACCGCGACCGGAATGACTTATACCTCCGAATGCGTGGACACTGCGGTCGGCAGAAGCCCTGTAGGCAAGAAAGTCTGCACTTCTTTAGGCGCAAAATACCGCGCCAAAGGCGTAACATGGGAACATTACGCGTTTTAGCTAAAATATCTCATAGCTGAATACGGATTTTAAACACATACAAAGGCCGCCCTAAAGGGCGGCCTTTGTATAATAATTTGACAGAATTATTTTTATATTTTACCGTCGTAAAACAAGTAAAATTATATCCGAATTCAAAATATCCCGCGGCACAGCCCGCGGGTTTTTATCGCGTTTATTTGTAAAGATTTTCAAGACTCTTTGCATCAACTTCTTTTTTGGCCGTATTTATAAAATCGTCAACGTTTAAGCCTTCCATATTAGCGCCGCTTCTCAGGCGCAGCGTCAGAGTTTTATTTTCAACCTCTTTTGCGCCTATTATGACGGAATACGGAGTTTTTTCAACGTGCGCTTCGCGGATTTTAAGGCCCAGCTTTTCGGGCCGCGCGTCAAGCTCCGCGCGCAGGCCGGCGAGTTTCATTTTTTTGACAAGTTCCGAAGCGTAAGGAATCTGCCCGTCGGTCAAAGTCAACACTTTAATCTGCACCGGCGCAAGCCACAGCGGGAACAGGCCGGCGTAGTGTTCAATCAAAACGCCCAAAAATCTTTCTATGGAACCGAGCAGCGCGCGGTGCACCATAAGCGGCCGCTTTCTGCCGTCCTGCGAAACGTATTCAAGATTAAATTTCTGCGGCAGGTTAAAATCAAACTGGATTGTTGAAAGCTGCCAGTAACGGCCTATGGCGTCCATAACTTTAATGTCAATTTTGGGGCCGTAAAAAGCCGCCTCGCCAGGGTGAACGGTAAAAGGAACGTTGTTTTCCTTAAGCACGGTTTCCAGCGAATTTTGCGCGGCGTCCCAGTCCGCCTTCGCGCCGGAATAATTTTCCGGTTTTGTTTCGTCCCACGTGGAAAGTTCCACGGAAAATTTTTCAAAACCGAAAGTGCGCATGACGAGCATGGCAAAATCAAAACAGTCTTTAATTTCGTTATTCATCTGCTCGGGCGTGCAGAAAATATGCGCGTCGTCCTGCGTAAAACCGCGCACGCGCAGCAGGCCGTGCACAACGCCGCTGCGTTCATAACGGTAGACGGTGCCAAGCTCCGCAAGTCTGACCGGCAAATCGCGGTAACTGCGGAGTTTTGACTCGTAAATAGCAATGTGGAAAGGGCAGTTCATGGGTTTAAGCTGGTACATTTCTTTGTCAACTTCAATGGGCTGGAACATGTTCTCTTTATAAAATCCCGCGTGGCCGCTTTTCTGCCACAAATGCAGGCGCGCGATGTGCGGGGAATAAACCATGTCATAACCGTGCTTAATATTTTCTTCCCGTATCCAATCTTCCAAAACTTTACGCAGCATGCCGCCCTTTGGGTGCATTAAAATAAGGCCCGGGCCGATGTCCTCGTTAATGCTGAAAAGGTCCAGCTCAACGCCGAGTTTGCGGTGGTCGCGCTTGGCCGCCTCTTCCTGCTGTTTTATATAAGCGTTCAGAGCGTCCTTCGTCTCAAAAGCAAGGCCGTAAATACGCTGCAGCATGGGGCGTTTTTCGTCCCCTTTCCAGTAAGCGCCGGCAATGTGCGTCAGTTTAAAATTATTAATCTGGCCCGTGTGTTCGATATGCGGGCCTTTGCAGAGGTCAGTAAAATCCCCGTTTGCGTAGACGGAAACCGTATCTCCTTCCAAACCCTCAATCAGCTCAATTTTAAAATGTTCGCCTTTGTCTTTGAACAGTTTGCCCGCGTCCGCCTTTGACATAATTTTGCAGGCAAAAGGCTGGCGGGCTTTGATGATTTCTTTCATCTTAGTTTCAATATTTTTCAAATCTTCCGGCGTAAATTTATGCTGCGACTCAAAATCATAATAAAACCCGTTGTCAACGGCCGGCCCTATGCCCAAATGCGTGCCCGGGAACAGCGCCTGCACGGCCTGAGCCATAATATGGGAAAGCGAATGTCTTGCTGTCTGTAAATCAATATTAGGCATAAAATTTCCTCTAAAAAAGTATAATAAAGGTGTGTAGACACATATTATGAGCCTGCGCAGCCGCCTATTTTTTTTAAAATTTAATTTTCTTTGCGACGCACGTAGCCGACAAGCGGAGCCTACGTAAGGAGCAAAAAAATTAAATTTTAAAAAAAATAGGCCCTGCCCGAAGGATTTGAACAAACGCAGGTTCATAATTATGTGTCTGCTCACCTTAGATTGTACAAAATTTATACCGGGGCTCTGCAAATCGTGAAATATCTCAGAGAAGAATTTTTTGCGTCCTTTAAACCTGATTTCAAATTATTAATTTTTATCTCCGTTCCGGGTCTGTTTCTGGGGCTTTTCGGATTATACAGGCTGGACAGTTTTACCGCGGGCGCGGTTATAATCGGCGGGCTGCAGAAGCTGGCGCTGGAATTTTTCTTTCTGGCTCTGTCCTTATATATATTACGGCTGCTGGGGATTAAAAACCGCTGGCTGCTGGCCGCGTTTTATTTTATATATCTTATAACGGTGACGGCGGATATCGCGCTGCTCATGTATTTTAAAGAGCGTTTCGGCGCGAAATATCTCAGCACGCTGGCGGGCGGGGACTATAAATTTCTCAAAGACTGGCGGCTGATAACATACTTTGCCTTCCTCGTATTATACACGCTGTTTCCCGCCGTAAAATTATATAAACCCGCGTCCAGGCCGGCCGCGCTTGACCGCGGCTGGAAAGCCGCCGTGCTCATGCTGCTTTTTGCGTTTGTACCGTTTTTCGCCGCGCTGCCGCATCCGGCGGATTTTTACGCGAAACATATGCTGCCGCCCACGCCCGTTTATACTTTAATACAGCTTGCAAAGCCTGACCTTAAAGCCGTTTTTGAACTTACGCCGGACACCCAAAAACTTGCGGGCAAATATAATTTGTTTACCGCGCAAAACGCGCCCGCAAACCTGCCGAAGTTTGACCGCATTATTTTGCTTACTACGGAATCCCTGTCAAATAAGTTTATACATACTTATAATCCCAACGTGCCGGCGGAA
>JAIRUU010000007.1 GCA_031254225.1 Candidatus Elusimicrobium euhamitermitis | reverse complement strand
AAAGTTCGCCGGCGCGCAGTCCCACCCTATATTTTTGGAGCCGGAAGGTTTTAATACGCAGGAATATTATATACAAGGATTTTCCACAAGCATGCCAGAAGACGTGCAGCGGGAACTTTTGCTGTCCGTGCCCGGTCTTGAAAAAGCGTCTCTCACCCGGCCGGGTTACGCTATTGAATATGATTTTGTTGACCCGCTTGAACTTTCCGCCGCGCTGGAAACAAAAAAAATCCCGAATCTGTTCCACGCCGGCCAGATTAACGGAACGACCGGTTACGAAGAAGCCGGCGCGCAGGGCCTTATCGCGGGCCTTAACGCCGCGCTTAAAATAAAAAATAAAGAGCCTTTTGTTTTGCGGCGGGATACTGCTTACGCCGGCGTTATGATAGACGACCTTGTTACAAAAGGCGTTAACGAGCCTTACAGAATGTTCACTTCCCGCGCGGAATATCGCATAATGCTGCGGACGGATAACGCGGATTTACGTCTGACCGACATCGGCGTCGCGCTCGGCAGCGTGCCGGAAAGTTATAAAGAAAATTTTGAAAAATATAAGGCCGCCGTAAAAAACCCAGGCGGCGATTACGGCGACATGACGCCCTGGCGCATTGAAAACGCGCGTAAAACCGCCGCCGTTGACAAACTTTATTCCGCCTACTATGACCGTTTTAAAAAAGACGCGCAAAAACTGGCTTTGGCTGACAATATCGTAATACCGGAAGGCTTTGACCCGTCGGAAGTAAAAGGAATTTTAATAGAAAGCGCGCAAAAACTCAAAAAAATCAAGCCTAAAACTCTTGGCGCCGCGGGCCGCATTCCGGGCGTGACTCCGGCGGATATTAATCTTTTAATGATACACATTGAACGGTTCAGAAATGAAAAAAATAAATGAGTTTTTTAAAGATTTAAGCCTGACGCCCGCGCAGCTGCAAACGCTGGGCGCTTACGTTGATTTAATTTGGCAGAAAAAAGACGACATGAATTTAACAAGCGTTTCAGATAAACAAGAAATCTGGAACAGGCATATAGCCGACGGTCTTGCCGCCGCGCGGCTTATCAAAAAACTCGGCGCGGAGGACAAAACCGCCGCGGATATCGGCGCGGGCGCGGGTTATATAGGCATAACAATTGCCGTCGCGCTGCCCTGGATAAAAATTATTTTAATTGAAAGCCTTGAAAAACGCTGCGCTTTTCTGCGCTGGACAGCGCTTAAACTGGGGCTTAAAAATGTTAGTATCTTAAATGAACGCGCGCGCGCGGGCGAACACGAAAAATATGATTACGCGCTTGAACGCGCTATGGGCAAATTTGAAGACGTGTTGCCGATAGTGCTGAGTTACGTTAAGCCGGCAGGCAGACTAATTGCGTTCCAGAGCGCGGAAGTTGACGGTTTTACGGCGGAAAAATATTTTCTGCCTGACGAAAATAAACCCAGATTTTTAATAATAAAAACGGCAGTTTAACATATGGACATAATCAAAAAGCTGCAACTGATTTTGTGGGTGCTGACGGCGGTTTTAATTTCCATGCCGCTGCTGGATCATTTTGATATTCCGTATGACGTCGCGCTGCGCAAAATTTTATTTTTGCCGCCGCCGGAGAAGACGCAGGAGAAGGAGTTAAAGCCTGAGTATGTTGAAGCCGCATTCGGCATAACGCCGCCCGCGCCGCCGCAGCAAACAACGCCGGCCGCCGCGCAGATTACGCCGCAGGAAGCCGCGCAGGTTACGGACGTTTCGCAGCGCGTTACGGGCCTTGAAAATTACGCGGCGTTTAATAATAACCCGGACGAAATTACGCCGGGCGTTCCTTCTCTTTCCGCAAGGCAGCGCGTGGCCGGCAAGGTGCGCTGGATAGGGCCGCCTTTTGGTTTTTTTACAAAAGAAACTTACCGTTTTATGATTTACCGCGAGAAGCAGCAGGTCACGCCCAAGATAGCGGGAGTGCTTGACGTTGTGCAGGGCAATCTTGTGCTTGACCTGCTGCCTTTTACGACGGTAAGAGCGCCGAATAAAATTTTGATAATGCTCTTTAACAACCCTGTAAGTTATTCAAATTTTACAAAACGCCCGCCGTGGTCCGGCGCGTCCGCGAATTTGGAAAGCGACACTCTTTACGTCATAGAAAACACGGGGTTTTACCCGCTTACGGTGCATGAACTTACCCACTTATATTTTGACGGGTTTTTCCTGCCGGAGACAAACCCGCTCTGGCTGTCCGAAGGCATGGCGGTTTATATGCAGTCTAAGGCGGAGAAGCAGCCGCTGGGCTGGCTTACGCGGTCTCTGGGCAAAATCCAGCAGGGCAAAACTTTGCCCACGGAGGAGTTCCTTGACGCGCAGACGCTTCAAAATTATTCCTCAGACCAGGCGGAACTTTGGTATTCGCAGGCTTACAGCCTTGTAAAATATATGCTTAATTTGAGAACGCGAAATGAGTTTTACCAGTTTTGCGTAAATTTAAAAAACGGCATGCCGCGCCATCAGGCTTTGTACCGCGCTTACGGTTTGCCTTTTACGGATTTTGACGTCTTGGAAAAAGTGTGGCTGCATGATTTGCAGAAAGAAAATAATGGAAAACAATAACTGGACGCACATTCCCGTCATGGGCATGAAAATTGCGGAAACGCTGCTGCTTAAAAAAGACGGCGCGTATATAGACGGCACGCTGGGCCTGGGCGGGCATACAAAATATTTTCTAAGCCTGCTGGGGCCGGCCGCGCGCGTTTTGGGGTTTGACAAAGATATTAACGCGCTGCGCATGGCCGTCAAAAACGTTAACGACGCGCGCCTGGCGGCGTTTAACAAAAGTTATGAATTTATACCGCAGGTTTTGGGCGAACTGGGGCTGCCCGGCGTTGACGGAGTATTGCTTGATTTGGGCGTAAGCTCTTACCAGCTGGACGACGGGCGGCGCGGCTTTAGTTTCCAGTCCGAGGGCCCGCTTGACATGCGTTTTGACACGGGCGCAAAACTTACCGCGCGGGATATAGTAAACGATTATTCCGTCAGAGAACTGGAAAAAATTTTTACCGATTACGGCGAGGAGCCGTCCGCGGCAAAAATAGCGCTCGCGGTTTTTAACGCGCGCCGCGTTAAACCTTTGGAAACCACGGCGGACCTGGCCGCCGTCATAAACCGTGCGACTCCGCGCCGCGGCAAAACGCACCCTGCCACGCGCGTTTTTCAGGCGCTGCGCATTGCGGTTAACGACGAGCTTGGCACAATTGAGCGCAGTCTTAAATTTCTGCCGGATATCCTTAACGCCGGCGGGCGCGCCGCGGTTTTAACGTTTCATTCGCTTGAAGACAGAATAATAAAAAATATTTTTAAACAACTGGCCGCGGACGGGAAAATTAAACTTGTAAACAAGCACGTTATTGAGCCGTGTTTTGAAGAAGTGCAAAACAACCGCCGCAGCAGAAGCGCGAAACTGAGGGTCATAGAAAAAATATGAAAATATTTCTCTGGTTATTCATAACCGCTTTATTTTGCCTCATACTCGCCGTGCAGAGGGTGGAGGAGCGGCGGCTGGGCATAGAAGTGGCGCGGCTTGAGCAGGAAGTTTCTTTAAAAGAGTCTCAAAACCAGTATTTAAAATATAAAATAAGCGTCTTAACTTCGCCGGCGGCAATAGACAAAGCCGCGCGGGAAAAACTTAATATGCAGCTGACGCCAGTTAAAAACATAGCGGTAATTAAAAATGATGACTGAGTTTGCTTATAACACAAAAACACGTCTTAAAATATGCGGCGCGCTGTGCCTGCTGCCCGCGTTTTTTGTGGCCGCGCGGCTTTTTTACCTGCAGACTTTTAAGCATGACGAGCTGACGGAAAAAACCGAGAAATCAATTTACGCCTATCTTGCGGAGGACAGGATACGGGGCAATATTTTAGACGTAAACGGCAATATTCTGGCCGAAAGCCTGCGCACGCACTCCTGCGCCGTGCTTAAAAAATATATTAACGATAAAGACAAGGCCGTTAACGTTTTGTCTTCGGTTTTAAAAATCCCAAAAACCGATATTTTAAAAAACTGGAAAACAAAAGACAACTTTTTTTACGTGGATAAAAAAATAAAACCCGCCGTATACGCGGAGCTTACGGAAGAGATACAGAAAAACAATCTTACCGGCATAGAACTGAGCCCGGAGTATGACAGAATACGCCCGTACGGCGACATGGCGCTGGATTTAATAGGCGCGGCGAACTCAAAAAATCTGGGCCTGTCCGGCATAGAACAGCTTTTTAATAAAGAACTCAGCCAGGATATCGGCCGCAAACGCGCCATGCGCGCCCGCAAAGGGCAGATAATTTATGAACGCGCCATGAAAGAGGAAGAACATATTTCAGACGTGTATCTGACCATTAATTCTCCCATACAATATTATGTGGAAGATATTTTGAAAAAATATGTGGTCAATAACGGCGCGCAGCGCGGCATGGCTATAGTGCAGGATCCTCACACAGGTTTTATAATAGCCGCCGCGTCTTATCCGGTTGCCGACGGGCAGTCAATCCCTTTCCAGTTTACCTACGAGCCCGGCTCCACGTTTAAAGCGATAACCACGTCTGCCGCGCTGGACAGCGGATCCGCAAAACCGGAAGACAATTTAATTTTTGAAGATATGAATATATGGGCGGTAGCGCCGGGCCTTACCGTTAAAGACCCGCACCTGCAGACAAAATCCATGACCATAAGCCAGATGCTTGAAGTGTCTTCCAACCGCGGCGCCGCGCGGCGGGCGGTAAATTTAGGCGCAACAGATTTTTTTTATTATATACGCTCTTTCGGTTTCGGGACAAAAACCGACGTGGGTTTCCAGGGCGAAGCGCGCGGCATTGTGCGCCCGTATGACAAATGGACAAAAGTTGATACCGCTACCGCCGGCTACGGCTACGGCATTTCTCTGACGGGAATACAGCTGGTTAACGCCTACAGCGCTATTGCCAACGGCGGCTTTCTCATGCAGCCGCATATAATCAGCAAAATTATTGAGCCTGACGGCGCGTCCGCATATACCGCCAAACCAAATAAAATAAGAACGGTAATAAAACAGCAGACCGCAAAAATAATGAA
Organism: Candidatus Elusimicrobium euhamitermitis; assembly: GCA_031254225.1. Taxonomy (GTDB): domain Bacteria; phylum Elusimicrobiota; class Elusimicrobia; order Elusimicrobiales; family Elusimicrobiaceae; genus Elusimicrobium; species Elusimicrobium euhamitermitis. Next base: position 2,611 of record JAIRUU010000007.1, on the reverse strand, counting down.
CGGGTTTTTGCAGAACGTCGTCGTAAAAGGCACGGGCAAAAGAGCCGCGGTGCCTGGCTATAGCGTCGCCGGAAAAACCGGCACCGCGGAAAAACTGGGAAGCGAAGGTTACGCAAAAGAAAGCCATATAGTTTCTTTCTGCGGCTTTTTGCCCGCGTCGCGGCCGGAGTTTACTATTTTGATAGTGCTGGATCAGCCGGCAAAACCGATTTTCGGCGCGTCAAGCGCGGCTCCTGCATTTTCTGAAATAGCCGCAAAACTGGTCTCTTTTTACGGGATAGAACCTGACGATCCGGCGTCTTTGAAATAATGTCGTTGCCGTAACCGCAGTTAGTTGTTTGTAGAAAAAATTTCACAGGATTTTAAGATGATTTTCAATTTTCTCCGGCCTGAGCAAGTACTTAAGGCGGAGCGTACGGCGAAGGCCGGAAAAATTGAAAAGCGCTTAAAAGCCGAAGAAATTTTTCAGCAGACAGCCAAGCGAACGAAGTGAGCGAAACGGCAAACGAACGCTGAGCGCGCCGTTTATGAAACAAGTGTGATTTTCCTGGAAAATCACTCGGAGGACGGAGTACTATAATGAACCTTAACCTAACCTTAGCGCATTTGGCAAAAATTACCGGCGGACAAATTATCAGCGGCAGCCCGCGAACGCCTTTTAAATCTTTTGTGACTGACAGCCGCGTCTTAACCGCCGGACAAAACTTTTGGGCTTTAAAAGGCGGCAAATTTGACGCCAATGATTTTTTGCAGGACGTCATTAACAAAGGCGCTGCCGCCGTGGCGGCGGAACGCGCGGAAAATCTGGATTTTAAAAATACCGCTTTTGTAAAAGTGCCAAATGCGCTTGCCGCGCTGCAGACTCTGGCCGGCTGGCACAGACGTGAAATGAGTTTAAAACTTGCCGCCATAACCGGCTCCAACGGTAAAAGCACCACAAAGCAAATGCTGCTGTCCATATGCAAAACCGCCGGACAAACCCGCGCGAATATGGGCAATTTAAACAACCAGTTCGGCCTGCCGTTTTCGCTTTTGGAAATTACGTCCGAAGACAAATACGGCGTGTTTGAAATGGGCGCGTCTAAAAAAGGAGACATTGCGGAAATTGCGGCTCCCGCGGCGCCGGACGTCGGAATAATTACAAATATTTCCGCCGCGCACCTTGAATTTTTTAAAACCCTTCAGACGGTTTATGAAACAAAAACCGAGCTTGCCGCCGCGTTAAACCCCGCAGGAACGCTGGTTTATAATCTTGACGACGTTATGCTTAAAAATTTAAAAACCGCTTACAAAGGCCGCGCGCTGACTTTCGGTTTTTCCGAAGGCGCGGACTTAAAAATAACGGACAAAGAAAATTTTGAGTTTATTTATAAAAACGAAATTTTTTCTTTTGACATAAATTTTGAGCGCCACAATAAATTAAACGCGGCCGCGGCCTGCGCCGGCGCCGTTGCGCTTGGCCTGTTTAAAGATAATCTTGAGCGCGGGCTAAAAAATTACGAGCCCATGCCAATGCGCATGCAGCGCGTGAAACACGGCGGCGTGACTTTTATTTTGGATTGTTATAACGCAAATCCCGCATCTATGGAAAACGCAATAACTCTGCTTGCTAAAGAAAAAAACGGGCCGCTTGTCGCCGCGCTCGGCGATATGAAAGAACTAGGCGCGCACTCCGCCAAGTACCACGCCGAGGTTGCGCAGCGGCTGGCGGAAAATAAAATAGACACGGTCTTTCTCTCCGGCCCCGAAATGGCGGCCGCGGCGGAAATTTTGCGCGCAAAACACCAAAATATAAATGTAAAATATTCTTTATATTACAAAGACTGGCTGGCGGATTTAAAAAATGCGCTCAAGGGCGGCGGGACATGCCTTATAAAAGCGTCCCGTTCAATGAATTTTGAAAATATTTTTAAGGAGTTTTAAATGCTCTACTATCTTTCGCTTCTCAAACACGATATAAGTTTCTTAAATCTTTTCTCCTATATTACTTTCCGCGCGGGCGGCGCGATTTTCACGTCTCTGATTATAGTTTTGTTTATAGGCCCGTCCGTAATAAAAAAACTTTCTTCCTATAAAATCCAGCAGTACCAGCGCGCGGACGGGCCCGCGTCGCACCTCAGCAAACAGGGCACGCCGACCATGGGCGGCGTTCTGATACTGATTTCGCTGCTTGTCAGCGTGCTGCTTTGGGCGCGGCTGGACAGCCGTTTTATCTGGCTGCTTTCTTTTACGACCGTCATGCTTTCCGCGGCTGGAATTGCGGACGATTATACGAAACTTGTCAAAAAAAACCCGAAAGGCGCGCCCTCCTGGGTTAAGTTCACTTTACAGATAGCAACGTCTTTTGTCGTCGTATTTGTTCTTACGATGTATCCGCCGAACGCGGATTATATTTCCAAATTAAGCGTGCCGTTTTTTAACCGGTTTTTTATAAACCTGTCGTTTTTTTATATGATTTTTGCCATGCTTTTAATAGTGGGCTCTTCAAACGCCACTAATCTTACCGACGGGCTGGACGGGCTGGCCGCAGGCTCCATGATTTTATGCGCGGGCACTTACGCTATTTTCGCTTATCTTGCGGGCAACGTAAATTTTGCGGAATACCTTAAAA
>JAIRUU010000124.1 GCA_031254225.1 Candidatus Elusimicrobium euhamitermitis | reverse complement strand
CGCGCTGTTCCGGCGGCTGAAAACAACCATGCCGCAAACACACAATTTCTTAATATGTTTTTCACACACTCCTCCATAATTATCACAAGATTACTCTTATATTATAACCCTAAAAAGAGCTAATCCATAATAACTAAAAAGGCTATGTTGTTCTCAGACGTAAAATTTTTCAGGAAAAAAAGACCAAGGCAAAAATGAAAATATAAAAAAACAGCCTTTTTTTCTGTTTTTTAAATTTAATCATGACAAAAAAAAGAACCCGACATAGTCGGGTTCTTTTTAAGTTTAGGTAATTAAAACTTATTGATTAACGATGTTAAGTTCAACTCTTCTGTTCTGCAGTCTGCCCGCGGCGGTTTTGTTGTCCGCTATCGGGTTGGCAGCGCCGTAACCTTTGGCGGAGACATTGGCTTTGTTAACGCCGTCAGCTACGAGCTGGTTTGCAACGGCCTGGGCTCTTCTCTGTGAAAGGTTCACGTTGTAAGCGGGATCGCCGGTGTTGTCGGTGTAACCTTCAACCGTGGTTTTGGCTTCCGGATGATTTTTCAACACAGTGGCAATCTTCTGAATATCGCCGTAAGACTGCGTTTCAATCTTATCGCTGTTTGTTTTGAACAGGATAGGCGCGTTGAAAGAAATTTTCTGACCAGTAGAGGTTGATTTAACCGCTGCTACCGTGCCGAGTTCGTCGCTGCTTATCTGGGCAGGTTTCGGAGCCGGGGCCGGAGCTGCGGCTATAACAGGGGCCGGGACAGGAATCGGGGCCGGAGCAGTTACGACAGGCTGTACTTTCTTAGGAGCAACGTTTCTCCACGGATTGCACTGGCCGCCGCAGCCTTCGTCACCAAAGCCTCTTTTGACCATCATGTCACATCTTTTGCAGCCTTTCTGGCTCATATACTGAGAGCAGGCGTCGCCCGGTTTACCACCGCAGTTTTTTGAGTTGACTGAGCAGTTGCACGCAGCTAAAAGCGCGCCGACTGCTAAAACTAATAATGCTTTCTTCATGCTTCCTCCTTAAAGTTATTTCGTACATAATCATCATAACAAATTTTTTATGATTTTTACAACACTTTTAAAACGCGGCGCCGCGGAATTTATTGCAGGGTTTATTTCCGCCAGGGGCAGAATCACGAAATCCCGTTCCGGATAACGAGGATGCGGAACAGTCAGTTCTTCCGTATTTATTTCCATATTACCGTAAAAAATAATGTCAATGTCAATTACGCGCGGACCGTTTCTAAAAGTTTTTGTCCTGCCTAGCCGGCGCTCAATATTTTTTATTTCTTTAAGCAGTTCAAGCGGCGGAATATCCGTTTCAATTTTTACTGCGGCGTTATAAAAATCCGGCTGCTTGATAAATCCCTGCGGTTTGGACTCATATACGGAAGAAACTGCAAGCAGCCGCGCAATCTTTTTTATTTCCGCAACCGCGGCTAGCAGATTTTGCGCGCGGTCACCCGTATTGGAACCGAGCGCGAGGCAAACCTCAGGCATCTTCGCCTTCATATATAATATAAGATTCCGGCGTTTCGTAAACCGTAACGCTGCGCAGAGTAGCGCCGTAGACGGTTTTCATTTTACCGTAAATCCACGCGGCGACATTTTCGGTGGTCGGCGGCATCTGCAAAACGGCGTTTAAATTTTTATAAGCCAGTTCTTTGTTGACAAGGGTCATCATATCGCTTTCAACTTTTCTGAAATCCGCCAGAAATCCCTCGTCGTTAGTAGTGCCGTAAAGTTTAACTTCATAAACAAAATCATGCCCGTGCGCGCCCTCGTTCAGCGCGCCGGCGTGCGAGTGCGTAGCGCCGAACACGCTTTTTTTGACCAAAAAAATTTTATGTTTTGTCTGCGGCATAACCCCCTCCTTAAAAAATAAAAAATCAGATTATGAATTTTACAATCAAAATTATAGCAAATCATAATAAACCCCCGTCAAGTTTTGACGGGGGTTTAAGACATTAAAAGTCCGGAGATTGCAGTATTAACAGCAATACTCTCTTTTTGTTTTGCGGTTAAGCCCGTCTTCGCTTCTTAAAAATAAGTTAATTTCCTTTTCGTTCCGTCGTAGCGAAGCGAAGACGAACGGAGAGGGTGGGATTCGAACCCACGAAGCCTTGCGGCTTACAGGTTTTCGAGACCTGCTGTTTCAACCGCTCACACACCTCTCCGTAAAGTAATTATACTAAAAACTAAACGCGCGTTTTTCTGTTCATTATATAAGTATCCCAAAAATTTGTAAAATATTTTCATAGAATGTTTTTCTTCTAGCCACTTCTTCAGTCCTGTTTTGCGGGGCTGAAGAAGTGGAGAGGAAAGTCATTCGGAGGACGGAGTACTATATGAAACTGAGCAAACTTTCCGCGCTGGTGGGCGATTCGCCCACGTTAAAAATAAACGCGCAGGCCAACGCTTTAAAAAAGCAGGGGCTGCCCATAATCCACCTCGGCGGCGGGGAGCCGGAATATCCGGCGCCGCAGGCAGCCGTGGACGCTATTATCGCAAAAGCCAACACGCGTAAAATAAAATATTCCCCCACCACCGGCACGCCGGAACTTAAAAACGCCGTCATAAAATATACAAAAGAAAATTACGGCAAAACCGTGCAGCCGTCCAACATTATTATTACAAGCGGCGCAAAGCAGGCGCTTTACAACGCTCTGCTGGCCACGATTAATCAGGGCAAAGAAGTTCTCTTTCCCGCGCCGTACTGGGTCAGCTACCCTGAAATGGTAACTATGGTCGGCGCGATTCCCGTGCCTGTCAAGCCCGGCAAAGATTTAAAAGTGTCTTTTAAACATATTGTAAGCCAGACATCGCGCAAAACCAAAGTAATTATATTGAATTCCCCCGTCAACCCCTCCGGCATGGTTTTTGAGGAAGATTTTATAAAAAATATCGTTGAATTTTGCGAGAAAAAAGAAATTTTCCTCATCATGGACGATATTTACCATAAGCTTACTTTTGACGGCAAAACCTGCGTTTCCCCTTTCAAATACGCGAAAGAAGCGCAGAATCTTATAGTAATAAACGGCGTCAGCAAACTTTACGGTTTGACCGGCCTGCGCATAGGCTGGGCCGTCAGCGAAAATAAAGATATAATAGCCGCCATGGGCCGCTTCCAGTCGCAGACCACGTCGTGCAATTCAGATTTGTCCGAAGCAGCCGCGGCCGCCGCCCTTATGGGCGACCAGAATGTTATTGAAGACTTGCGCCGGCAGCTGGAAGAAAACCGCAACGCTCTTATTAATGAGTTAAAACAGATTAAAGGCCTCGGCATAACCGTGCCCAGCGGCACTTTTTACACGCTGGTTGATTTTAATTATTACGGGCTGAGTTCCATGGAGCTGGCTAAATTTTTGCTGGAAAAAGCTTACGTCGCCGTCGTGCCGGGCGAGGCTTTCGGCATGGAAGGCTACGCGCGCATAAGCTATTGCGCGGCAAAAGACACCGTCACGGAAGGCGCGCGCCGCATACGCTGGGCGTTGGACAAAAACTCGCCGGACGAGATTGTTATTGACGGTAAAACAGTTAAAAGAACGTGGTAGTTGTACAAAAAGCTGAAAAATAGTATATAATCTAACCAATGGGGTACTCTTGAGACACTCCCCAAAAGTTTTCTGAAAGAAAGGAGATTAGTAATATGGCAAAAGCAAACGCAAAATTTATGGCGCCCTTAACACCCAGCGCCGAATTGGCCGCGGTGGTTGGTTCCAAACCGCTGCCCAGGACGGAAGTTGTCAAAAAGATGTGGGACTACATCAAAAAGAACAAACTTCAGGACTCTAAAAATAAAAGAATGATTAACGCCGACGCCACGCTGAAAGTTATTTTCAGCGGCAAAGCCCAGATCAGCATGTTTGAAATGAGCAAATACATCAGCAATCATCTGAAATAAGTTTTAAAATAAAAAAGCGCCTGGGCAATCCCAGGCGCTTTTTTATTGTAAAAGCAGCGTGAAAAAATCTTTTCAACATTGCTTAAAAAGTATAGACGTTATGCTTCCTCTCTTACTAAATTCCCCCTTTTAGGGCAACCGGCGCAACCCCACGGGCGTAAGCCCGTGGATGAAGTCAGACCCTGAATCTTCTGCTAAAATATGGGGATGAGATTAAAGAAACAGGGACACAGTGTATATTATTGTAAGTACCACGTGATATTGACGACCAAATACCGTCGCAAAGTGTTCAGGGCTAGTGGTGCACATGAATACTTTACAAAGCTTTTGTTGCAAGTAAGAAGCCATTACCCGGAACTGGAAATAAATGGAAACAACCATGATAATGACCATGTGCACCTTGTGCTAGGTATCCCGCCAAAGTACAGCGTATCGGACATGGTACGGATAATAAAGTGTAACACTGGAAAAAAGATGAAAGAGAAGTTTGGATACATACAAAGGTTATATTGGGGGAGCGACGGTATTTGGTCAGACGGGTATATGGTGTCAACCTTGGGAATAAGTGAAAGCACGATAAAGAAGTACGTAGAGCGCCAGGGGAAAGAAGATTCAGGGCAAACTTTGTTTGGATAAAGAGAGGCCACGGGCGTAAGCCCGTGGAGTTTCACGGGGAAACCCCCGAAGGGGACATGCCTGCCGCGCCGTAGCGCAGCGTAGGCGGGGGGTAAATAGATGTTATAAAACGCCGTCTGATATTACCTCTTAAACAAAAGTTTTACGGCTCATTTTTGTGTACACCCGCCTTCGCTTCGCTACGGCGCTGTAAAATTTACCCCTACCCCCTTAGGGTACTTCCCCTAAAAGGGGAATTTTTGATTTGATATATACTATTTTCACAATATAATGCCGCGGCGCGGCCGGCGTTTTTTATTTCCCCTCGCCCCTTGCCTGCCGCGCGGTAGTGAAACTAAGGCGGGCGGGAGAGGGGTAAACGAAACCAGAAGAAAAAAGCGGAGTTGCAAATTTAGTAAAATAAAACAATGAGAACAATTTTCCTGGGGACGCCGGAAATTGCCGTTCCGTTCCTTGAAGT
>JAIRUU010000114.1 GCA_031254225.1 Candidatus Elusimicrobium euhamitermitis | reverse complement strand
AAAAATATTACGCCCGCTATAAAAAGAGCGGCGCTTAAAAAAAGCAAAATCCCGTCCGCCCACGGCGCAAAAACCGGCGCGGCGTTTGCGCGGCATATTTTCAACAGCGCGCCGTAGGTTATAATATTTTTATCGTAAAGGCCGTCGGCTTTTTTCATTTAAATATTTTCTCAAAAAAACTTTTGCCGCCGTCGGCTTCAGAACTTTCTTTTTCAAAAGCTTCAAGCAGCTCTTTTTGTCTTGAAGTCAGATTTTTGGGCACGTCTATAAGGATTATAACATTTAAATCCCCGAAACCTTTTTTGCCTAGTTTAGGCATTCCCGCGCCGGATATTTTAACAACGGTTCCGTGAGGACTGCCTTTGGGGACCGTAACTTCCAGCGTTTCTTTTAAAATATTAGGCGCTTTTATTTTGCCGCCCAGCGCGGCTGTCGCAAAAGAAACGGGGACGCGCAAAATTAAATCATCTTCCGCGCGTTCAAAAATTTTATGCTCTCTGACGTGCACTTCAATATATAAATCTCCGTACCCGCCGCCTTTTAAACCCAAATCTCCGGCGTTTGCCACGCGCAGCGTCATGCCGGAGCGTATGCCGGCGGGCACTTTTACCGTAATGGTTTTTTTAGTTTTCTGGCGGCCGCCGCCTTTGCATTTTTTGCACGGGTGTTCCAAAACCGTTCCCTGCCCCGCGCAGTCGGGGCACATTTGGCGCATGCTGAAAAAGCCCTGGCTGAACTGCACCACGCCGGAGCCGCGGCATGTCGGGCACGTTTTGGAGCGCGTACCGGGCTGCGCGTCCGTGCCGCCGCACTCCTGACAGGCGTCCATTGCGCTGTATTCAACCGGCGAGTCTAAGCCCGTAAAAGCTTCTTCCAAAGTTATCTCAATATCTAATTTTAAATCAGCGCCGCGCTGCGCGCCGCTTCTTGTTCTTCCGCCGAAGGCGTTGCTGAAACTGCCGCCGAAAACGTCCCCGAACACGGAGCTGAAAATGTCGTTAATATCCGCAAAGCCGCCGCCGTGAAAACCGCTTGCGCCGCTTACGCCCTCATGCCCGTACGAGTCGTACAAACCGCGTTTTTCTTCGTCGGATAAAACGGAGAACGCCTCGTTGACGCTTTTAAATTTTTCTTCGCTTTCTTTGTTGCCCGGGTTTCTGTCCGGATGATATTTCATGGCAAGGCGGCGGTAGCTGGATTTTATTTCCGCCCCCGTCGCGTTTTTGGCGACTTCTAAAATTTTGTAATAATCTTCTTTTTCCGGCATTATAGTACTCCGTCCTAATATCAGCGGCGTATCTTCCTATTTTTTTCCTCTTCCTTTTAGGGAGAGGAAAAAACTGTTATATAACAAAACCCCGCCGCGGACGCCGGCGCGGGGTTTTGTTTTCAAAAATTTATCTGAGATTGTATATCCCGCTTGTACCGCCGGTGCCGCCGAGCGCGGCGCATATGCGGTTGGCTTTATTGGAGTTGGCGTTAGTGGCGACGATACACTGTTTTGTTTCGTCTACAAAATTAAATACAAGCTGATAATTTTCTAACCCCGTGGTAACCGCCTGGGTATTTAAAAGCTGTATCTTGAATTTGCCGCCGAAATTCATAACAGTATTGCTGTCTAACGTTGCCGACGGAAAATTTACGTCAAGCGAATTGAAGCTGTCGGCAAACGCATAGTTGTTTGATATATTTTCCCTGGAAAAACGCATTTGGGCCGCGTAAATAGTCTGCATACTGTCATACGCGCGTTTGCCCAGCGCTATGTCAACCGTGTCAATATATTTCGGCAGCGCTATGGCGACAAGCACCGAGATAATTACTATAACCATAAGAAGTTCAATAAGCGTAAAACCCCGCCTTCGTTCCACTCCGGCGCGGCAGACTTTTTTTATTATCTTATTCATAAAAGCTCCTGATGACTTTACAGACTCTCTGCACTTGACATTCCGTCAATTCCGGAAACATCGGTATGGACAGCACTTCTTCGGCCGCGCGCTCCGCGTGCGGGAAATCTTCCGCCTTAAAACCAAGCCCTTTATAAACCGGCTGTTTATATAAAGGAACGGGATAATAAACCGCGCAGCCTATATTATTTTTTTTCAGGTGCTCCATAAGCGCGTCCCGTTTTTCCGCGCGGATTGTGTAGACGTAAAAAGACTGGCTCCAATTATGCGGCGTCTGCGGCGGCGGAGTTACGGGTATTCCTTTTAAATGTTCGGCGTATAAAGCGGCGGCGCGGTTGCGGTTTTCCGTCCATTGTTTTAAATGACGCATTTTGACGCGGAGTATGGCGGCCTGCACTTCGTCCATGCGCAGCGTGGAGCCTTCATGGTCGTATTCATAAGCCTTGTCTTTTGCGCGGCCGCTGTGGCGTATGCTGCGGCAAAGCTCTGCGACATTCCCGTCGTTGGTCGTTATGGCGCCGGCGTCCCCGCACGCGCCTAAATTTTTGCTCGGGTAAAAACTGAAAGCGCCGGCGTCGCCTATGCCGCCGGTCATAACGCCGTTGCAGAGCGCAAGGTGGCTCTGCGCGCAGTCTTCAATAACTTTCAGGCCCGCGTCTTTTGCTATTTTCATAATCTGCGTCATGTCCGCCGGATAACCGTAAAGATGAACGGGTAAAATAGCTTTGGTTTTTTTGGTGATTTTGCGTTTGACGTCTTTGGGGTCAATGTTGTAAGTGCGCGGGTCAATGTCCGCAAAAACAAAATTCGCGCCCGCCAGCGTGACGGAGGTCGTGGTCGCGACAAAAGTAAAAGGCGTGGTAATCACTTCGTCCCCGTTGCCTATGCCGGCCGCGGCCAGGGCTATTTGTATAGCGCTCGCGCCGCTTGAGCAGGATACCGCGTATTTTGTCCCTGTCATTTGGGCGAATTCTTTTTCAAAAGCTTCCGTCTCGGGCCCCAAAAGCCACTTCATGGAGTTTAAAGCTTTAAGCGCGGCGTCGTTAATTTCCTGTTTAAGACTGTCATGCTGCGTCTGTAAATTAAATAACGGTACTGGTTGTTCTGTCATATTTACCTCGTCAGATCTTTTATTTCAGGCATTTCAAAAAGTTCTTTTGTAATTCTTTCAAATTCTTTACCCGTGAAAGTGGCCACTATGTTTACCGTAAAATAACCGTTTTCCTTGAGCACTTTTCTTTTAATTATTTCCACGCCGTATTTTTCCATGGCGGTGGAAATTTTCTGAACTATTTTCCAGCTTGGCTCGCAGGTAATGTGCAAAGTTTCATAACGGCGCACTTTGTCAAGCAGCCGCATGGATTTGCGCAGTATAAGCTGCACGGTTAAAACTATGGCGGACGCCGCGTAAGCTATCCCGTATTCGCCGTAACCTATAGCCATGCCCACCGCGGCCACAAGCCACACGCACGCGGCGGTGGTCAGGCCGGAAATTTTACTGCCGTCCCGCAGTATTGAGCCCGCGCCCAAAAAGCCCACGCCGGCTATAATCTGCGCCGAAATCCTCGCCGGATCCGCGCCGAGAGCGGCGGAGTAAACTGAAACCAGCGTAAATACGGTGGAGCCGACGCAAATGAGCGTCAGCGTCGCAAAGCCCGCGGGCTTGTCGTTATACTGCCTCTCCAGCCCTATTAAACCGCCGAGAAGAAGGGACAGAAAAAGCCTCTGCAAAACTATCATTTCATCCATGTGGCAGCGCTCCCATCATTAAAATAAAATATACAATCATCAAAAAAAGTCCGAAAGGTATTGCCTGTTTAGCCCACGCTTTGCTTTTAATCCCCAGCTTTGACGCGCTGATAATATTGGGAATATTCCCAGGCACCAGAAGCCCGCCCGCCAGAATAAGACCCATGAGCAAAAACACAATCGTTGACGCGGACATGCCGGGCACAATCTGGATAGCGGCCAGCGTCGCGTTATCCAAAACCGCGGAAATACTGTTAACCCAGTATATCACGGGCGCGGATAATTTTAATATAGTTATTTCCGCCAAAGGTTTCAAGCCCGCGCCCAAAAGAACTAAAGCCGCTATAAAAAAATAAACTTTAACGCCTCTTACTATTATGCCGGCCGCGCTTTCCGTTTCCCGCGTTTGTTTTGAGACGGACGCTCTTTTCTGTTTAACTCTCGCGGCCCATAAACCGGTAAAAATTATGCCCGGTATTATCCACGCCGCCAGTTTTTTAAAAAGATAAAAAAAATCAGCGTAATGCGGCGCGCCTTTAAGTTTGGCCACGGTTATCGTTGAAAGCGGTTCGCCGACCGGCGTTAAAACCGCGCCCATGCCTATGGCAAAACATGCAAGCACAGCGACGCGTATTCTGGCGTCCTCTTTCAGCCCCAGCGCGGTTATGGCTTCCGCCAGCATTATAGCGGCTATGATAGCCGTTATCAGGCTGGATAGTATTCCCAGCAAAACCACAAGCAAAAAAATTGTAACTTTAAGCCCAGCCCCGCGCGCTAGCTTTAACATAACGAACCTGAAATTTCTCTCCGTGTATTTAAACGCAAACCCTAAAACCAGCACGGCCAGCGATATTAAAACGGGCTCTTTAAGAGCCTCGTGCGCCAAATCAAAACTCCACGCGCCGCTTACCGTAACCGCGCCAGCGCCCATTACAAGCAGAAAAGGCTCAAGATTGTCCTCAATCTTATGAACTGACAGAGGCAGCACGAGCACCAGCAGCACAATAAGAGAAAGACCAATGACGTTCATTAAGTCCATAAAAGAATTATATCATTATGTTAAAATAGTTGTATGGATATAAACATTACTCTGGCGGTGTTTGTAATAGGGTTTATTTTGGTTCTGGGGGAGGTATTTTCGGTAACCTTCCATAAAACGCGTGTGCCCGATATTCTGCCGCTTATGATACTGGGGTTTCTCCTCGGTCCCGTGCTGAAGCTTGTAACGCCGGACACATTCGGACAAATGGGCGATATTTTTACCGAAATGGTGCTTATTCTGGTAATGTTTAAAACCGGTTTTGAGTTCCGCTTTTCTTATTTAAGAGATTCTTTTCTGCCCGGTCTTATTTTCTGCGTGGTTTATATGATAGCGGTTGTTTCGGTTTCAACGCTGGCGGCGGTTCAGTTTTTAAAATTACCGTTTATTTACGCGCTCGCGGTCGGGTTTGTGCTGTCGGATAATTCTCTGGTAATAGTGGTTCCTCTGCTGGCCAAATTTAATATTACGCAAAACCTGAGGACAATACTGACCGTGGAAACCACTATGGGCAAAATAATCAACGTCATCGTCGTTTTTGCGCTGCTGGGCATGGCGCAGCAAAAAGGCGGCGCGGAGCCCGCTATGGTTTTCGGCCAGATTCTTTATACGTTTTTGGCGGCGGCGCTGGTCGGTCTTGTGAGCGGCATATTCTGGACGGCTATTTTAAGCCGCGTGCGCCAGTTTGACAACGGCATGACGCTGACTTTTGCTTTTATTCTGATGGTTTACAGCGTAAGCGCGGTGGTCGGTTCCAAAGGCGCGGTAGGCGTTTTAATGCTGGGCCTGGTAATGGGAAATATCAGGGTTCTGCATCATCTGTGGGGAAAAAAGATGGAGATTAACACGGTCTCCATGAAAGGGCAGGAAAAAGATTTTTTTATAGAAATTGAATTTGCTTTTAAAACTTTATTTTTCGTTTTCATGGGCACGACTTTGTATCTTAAAGATATTTATTATATAACCTGCGGCGTTATTCTGGCGGCGTTAAAATTTCTGGTGCGCGTGCCGGTCGTTAATTTCGCGCTGTCCAAAAAAGTTGACAGGCGGGACTGCGCGGTGGCGTTTGCAATGGTGCCGAACGGCCTTGTCAGCGCCGTGCTTTGCGCCGTAGTCGTGCGGCAGTACGGGGCCGCCGGCGGAATAGCGGACGTTGTTTACTCGGTTATATTTTTTACTGTAATCATGTCGTCGGCGCTGTCTTTTATCATAGAAAAAGGGTGGTTTACAAAAACCGCGGACAGATTTTTTGCCCGCCACGTTCCTTATGTTCCCAAGACGGAAAATCCGCTGCCCGCCCAGACGGCGGCGGAATCAGATTTTGTAAATGAATGACATCAGGCAGTCTTTTGTATGGTCGCGGCGGTAGGAAAAAAACGCTTCTTTGTCGTGGCACGTGCAAAAGCACGGCGTATGAATATCTTCGTCGGCCAATCCTTCGGCTTTTAACTGCAGTCTTATTTCATTTCTTAAACTTATAAAAATTTTACCGTCTCGGCGTTCAACGGAAGATTTGTCAAATTTTTCCGCAACGTCTTCTTTGACTTCAAAGCAGCATTCCTGTATGTGCGGGCCGGCAAAGGCGTAAAGTTTTTTGCCGCCGCGTTTTTTTATTAT
>JAIRUU010000075.1 GCA_031254225.1 Candidatus Elusimicrobium euhamitermitis | reverse complement strand
CTTATTGAAATCCTTAAACAGGATTATGATTTAATACAGGCCAAAAACGGGCTTGAAGCCGTGGAAGCCGTCATGCACAACTCGCAGGACCTGTCTTTAATACTGCTTGACCTGATGATGCCGGAGATGGACGGCTATCAGGTGCTGGAAACGCTTGCAAAAAGCGGATATCTTAACAAAATTCCCGTCATAATTATAACGGCCGCCGGCGGCAATGAAAACGAAGTGCGCGGCCTTGAAATGGGCGCGGCGGATTATATTGCCAAACCTTTTTACCCCAAAAGCGTGCTTTTGCGCGTGCAAATGCAGATTGAACTGCGCCGCAGCAGAATGCACATTGAAAAACTGGTGCAGATAAACGCTGAAAAGGCTGCGCGCGCGCAGGCGGCTGAATCTTCCTGTAAAAAACTTAAATAATATCCGGTTTTAGGCATAATGAGCGATAAAAAATCTTCCTCTGTGGCTAGGCAGCTCGGCATTAAAAAAACGGCGGCTTTGCTGGCGGCGGGGGCGTTTATCGTGCTGTTTGCGTTTTTGATGAACACCTATTTTGTCGCCAGAAGATATATGAATTTTTTTGTATATTCCGAAGCGGCTGCCTTTGAAAACATGCTCATGGAAGCCGCGGCCGGCGGCGCGCAGGGAGAACAGCTTTTAAAACAAGTTGAGGGAGTGCTGAGGGCCTATCCCGTCCCGCGGCAGGACAAACATATTTCCGCGGTATTTTTTAAATTAAATGAAAACGACGTTTATATAATTTATTCTTCGGACGAAAACTTTGTAAAGCTGCCGCCTTATAATAATTTCGGGGCAAAGGCTTTAAAGGCGGCGCTCAGGGCCAAAAAAACCGGCGCGCCTTATACTGTTTTTTTAAAAAACAGAAAGCAAAAAATTACCATAAGTTCCTTTTCTGTTTTTGAGTTTAACGGAACCTGGTACGGCGTGAGTAATATGATATCGCCGCGGGACATGCTGGGTTTTACGTCGGGCTCTTCAATGCTGCTTTTTTTCTTCGGGTTTTTAGTAATGCTGGCCGCGTTATATTTTTTGATAGTGCCTCTTTTTAGAGTGCTGCGTCTTGCAAAAGAAGACGCAGAGCGCGCCAACCAGGCAAAAAGCCAGTTCCTTTCCAACATGAGCCATGAAATACGCACTCCCATGAACGCGGTTATCGGCATGACGAAAATAGCGCAGGGCAGCACGGATCTGGCTAAAATAAAAGGTTATCTGGGGAAGGTGGAAACGTCGTCAAACCACCTGCTGGCTATTATTAACGATATTCTGGATTTGTCAAAAATAGAATCCGGCAGGTTTGAACTTTACGAGGAAGATTTTGATTTGGAAAAACTACTTGAAAATCTTGTAAATCTTATATCCGTCAGAGCCGACGAAAAAAAACAGGAACTTTTTGTGCATATTGACGGCGACGTGCCGCGCGCGCTGCACGGGGACGAGACGCGTCTGTACCAGGTTATCATGAATCTTTTGGCAAACGCGGTAAAATTTACGGGCGAAGGCGGTAAAATTTCTTTAAGCGTAAAAACCGCGCGAAGGGACGGAGATTCGGCCGCGCTGGAATTTGCCGTGTCGGACACCGGCATAGGAATGACAAAAGAACAGATGCGGCACATGTTCGCGGCTTTTGAACAGGCGGACGCCACGATTACAAAACGCTACGGCGGGACAGGCCTCGGGCTGGCGATATCCAAAAAAATAGTGGACATTATGGGCGGCGAAATTAAGGCGGAGAGTGAATTCGGCGCCGGCAGCGTGTTTTCTTTTACAGTTAGTTTTAAAACGCGCGGGGGGAAAGAAAACGCGCCGGAAATTGCGGCGGACGCGGCGCATAAAATTAAAATTTTAGTTGTGGACGACAGTCCCGAAGTACGCGACTATATGGGCGGAATTCTGGCCGCGCATGAAATTAAATATGACGCCGCGGCAAGCGGGTTTGAAGCCGTTGAAAAAACGGCCGCGGCGCGCGCCGCTGGGGACGCTTTTAACATTATTTTCATGGATTATAAAATGGAAGGCATGGACGGTCTTGAGACGGCAAAAAAAATAAAAGAGGCCGGCGCGGGAAATGAAATAGTAATCATGATGTCCGTTTATGAAATGGAAACAATTGAAAGGGAAGCAAAGGCCATAGGCATAAAAATTTTTCTGCCTAAGCCGGTTTTCCCCTCAACGGTAATCAACATAATAAATGAAATTACCGGTTTGAAAACCGTCAGACAAACGGCGGGAAAACAGAACTCCGCGGATTTTAGTTCAAAAAGCGTGCTGATAGCGGAAGACATTGAAATTAACCGCGAGATTCTGGCCGATATTCTGCGGCCTGCAAAACTCAAGGTATCCATGGCGCGCGACGGGGAAGAGGCGGTGGAAATGTTTAAGAAAAATCCTTCCGCCTATGACCTTATATTTATGGACGTCCAAATGCCCAAGATGGACGGCTACGCCGCGGCAAAAGCCATACGTTCAAGCGGGCTGCCCTCGGCCGGAACTGTGCCGATAATAGCGTTGACCGCAAACGCTTTTAAAGAACATGCGGAAGCCTCTCTTGCCGCCGGAATGAACGGGCATTTGAGCAAACCGGTTGACGAAAATAAACTTTTTGCGCTGCTTCAAAAATATTTGGGCGGCGCTGCCGCTCCCGCCGCCGGACGGGAAAACGCTGTGCGTGAGAGCGGCCCAAAGACCGACGTCAAGATAGACGCGGATATAATTGATTTAAAAAGCGGTCTTGATATGTTGAGCGGAAACGTAAAGCTTTATCAGAAACTGCTTGGCAGTTTTGTTGCGAACAACATGGTGCCGGAATTTATTTCAGCCGTTGAACGCGGCGACGTTCAAAATACCGCCTTAAAAGCGCATACCGCAAAAGGCGTAAGCGCGAACTTGCGCCTTAACGCCGTTTATAAAATTTTTGAGAATTTTGATAAACAGTTAAAACAGGGCGTTATGCCCGTTCCCGACGGAGAAGAGATTAAAAATCTGCTGGAAGTTTATAAACGCACGGAAGAAGTTATTAAACTGCTGTCCTGCGCCCCTGAAATTATGGAGCGGTACAAATAATTATTTCTTGTCGTAAATATAATAATTCATGCGGCTTTCTTTACTCGGTTTAAACTGCTGCGAGAGAAGAGAAACGCCCGGTTTGCGTCCGTTTACCGTGCTGTTGACGTAAGGCACAAGCGCGTTAAAACCCATGCTCCACTCCATCTTTTTTTTACCGTAAACTTCCGCTATATGTCCGCTGCGGCCGGAATGGGTGTTATAAGTAGCAAGCGCAACGCGGCCTGTGTTTGCCGCCAGATACGCGGCCTTGTGGTTCAGTTTCCCGTTAATGCGCGGCACTTTAATCCAGTCTTTTGAATCTTTTAAATAATTGTCCAGCCCGTTGGCGTTTGCCTGCGGAAGATAAATATTTTTTTGTTTCATTAACGCTATTACGTACAAGTTGCAGCTCGGCGCCGCGCTTGTTGCGGCGCAGGCGGACAGCAGCGCGGTCATGCACAGAAGTAAAAACGTTTTTTGCATAACTTATTATAAAAAATTATTTGAGTATAGGAATATATTTATAATCTTTTATTAATTTCGGTCTGCGTTTTTTTATTAACGCGATAGCCGCGTCCAGCTGTTTTGCCGTGCACCTGCTGACTTCAACGGGCAAATACCAGTCTGGCCCGGAAATTATGCTTTGCGCTATATTTTCTATGTTGACGTTCACGTCGCCTATAGCCGTGCCGACGGTGCCTATTACGCCTGGTTTGTCCGTGGTTTTTATTACCAACAGGTAAGAGGCGGGATAATCATTATAATCGGCAAGCTTATGCGCCGCGTGCGTTACTGCGTTTTTCAAATCTTTTATATAACCGTGCTTTGCTATAAAAACAATATCTGAAACCACCGCGCTGCCCGTTTCCGACGAGCCGGCGCCCTGGCCCACGAACAAGTGTTCGCCGGAATAGCGCGCGTTTAATTTAACAGCGTTCGTCGCGCCGGAAACGCCGTACAGATAATCAGTGTCCGGTATAACGGCGGGAGACACGCAGGCGTAAATTTTATTTCCCTCTTTAACAGCCAGCGCGATATGTTTTATGGTGCTGTTTAAACTTTTTGCCACCATAAAATCCTGCTTGGAAATATGCGTTATGCCTTTGACGGGAAAAGACAGCCGCGCGGCGGACAAACCGTAAATTAACTGTATTAAAATTTTTAGTTTGTTGGCCGCGTCAGTCCCTTCAATATCCATAGCCGGATTAAGTTCCGCGTAACCCAGTTTTTGCGCGAGTTTGAGCGAGTCTTCGTACGATGCGCCGCCGGCCGCCATGCGGCTTAAAATAAAATTGCTTGTGCCGTTTACTATGCCGGTTATTTTGTTAATAAGGTCGCCGGTAAAACTGTCCTGCACGACTTTTATAAGCGGTATCGCGCCGCAGACCGCGCCTTCGTACCCGACGGATTTATTTTCTTTTTTGGCGTAATCAAAAATATCATAGCCGTGTTTTGCCAAAATAGCTTTATTGGCGGTTACAAGATGTTTGCCGCTTTTTAAAATATTTTTATGGAGCGCGTGTATATAATTTGTATCGCCGCCGACGGTTTCAACTACCAAATCCACGTCGGGGTTTTTAAGCGCGGCGCGGGTAAAATTATCGCACTGCGTCCCGCTCAGTCCGGCTTTTGAAGAGCAGAATAAGCTTAACGGCAAACCGTGTTTTTGGGCGGCCGCGCGCGGATGGCGCGTTATTATTTGTTTTATTTTTATGTCCCTGCCGCCAGCTTTTTGTTTAAGTTCGCGCGGCGTATTATAAATAATTTTTGCCGTGCCGCCGCCGACGTTGCCGCAGCCTATTATTACGACGTTAAACGGTTTCATTTTTAATGCTCCTTATATGATTAATGATATTGGTATAAAATAAAACGGCCTCCGCGCGCCAGACGTTAGGCGGCGGGTTTTGGGGATTATTCTGCGGGTAATAATTTTGCGGCATGTTTATGGATTTGCCTTCGCGCAAGTCGCGCATGTACTCATTGTGCAGAGTGTCCGCGTCATATTCGGGGTGGCCGGTTATGAAAAGCGCTCTTTGGCCGCGCGCGGAAATTACGCTTATCTCAGATCCGAAAGCCGCTTCAACAATCAAATCGCCATGTTTAACGCCGCATAAAGTCGTATGACGGGAGTGCGGCATATTAAAACGTGGCTGGAAATTTTTATAAAAAACGCCGCTTTTATTTTTTATCCGCTGCTCAAATATGCCGAAGCATTTTTGCGGCAGCGGTTTTTTATTCACGCCGTAAAAATGGTAAAGCGCGGCCTGCGCCGCCCAGCAGATATAAATATTAAACAGAGAATTTTTTTTGGAAAAATCTAAAATTCCCGTCAGTTCTTTCCAGTAAGCAACGTCTTCAAAAGCCATATGCTCAACCGGCGCGCCGGTTATTATAAACAAATCAAAACGCAGATTTTTTATTTTATCAAACGTCGTATATTTTGCTTTTAAATATTCTTCGTCGGTATTTTTACTTTTATAAGTCGCCGTGGTCAGCCAGGTTATTTGCGGCGCGGCGCCGGCGGCTTCCAGTAACGTCTGCAGCTGGCGTTCTGTTTCCTTTTTTGTCGGCATTAAATTTAATATGGCAATTTTCATTTAAGCGCGTTCTCTATGTCGGCAATAATATCGTCAATATGTTCTATGCCGACGGAGATTCTTATAAGGTCATCCGTAATACCCGATGAAATTTTTTCTTCGTCCGAGAGTTGGCTGTGCGTCGTGCTGGCCGGGTGCGTAAGTATTGTTCTGACGTCGCCCAGATTTGTGGCATGCAGGCAGAGTTTTACGTTTTCAATTAGTTTTTTCCCCTGCTCAAAACCGCCTTTTACGCCGAAACTCAGTACCGAGCCGCCGCGCCCGCAAAAATATTTTTCCGCCATATTTTTATATTCATTATCTTTGACGGACGGATATTTTACCCACGCTATTTTGGGATTTTTTTCAAGCCATGCCACAAGTTTTAAAGTATTTTCAATATGCCTGTCCATGCGCACGTGCAGCGTTTGCACGCCCTGCAAAGTGAGGTAAGAGTTGAACGGGCTCTGGCACGCGCCCACGTCGCGCAGCGTCTGCGTGCGCAGTTTTATTATGAAAGCATTTTGCGGGAAATCTTTGGCGTAAATTATGCCGTGGTAGCTGGGGTCCGGCGCGCAAAACGCGGGGAAGCGGCCGCTTGTCCAGTCAAAGGTTCCGCAGTCTATTACCGCGCCGCCCATGACGGACGCATGGCCGCACAAAAATTTTGTGGTTGAGTGGATTATAATGTCCGCGCCGTATTTTTTTGGCTGGAATAAATAAGGAGTAGTGCAGGTATTGTCCACGATAAAAGGTATTTTGTATTTTTTTGCTATTTTTGAAATTTCGTCAAAGTCCGGTATTTCACAGCCGGGGTTGCTTATGGATTCTACGAATATAGCTTTGGTTTTTTCAGTCACCAGTTTTTCAAATTCCGCGGGTTTGCCCACGGACGCGAATTTCACTTTTATGCCCAGCCTGCGCAGCGTGTGCGAGAACATATTGAAAGTCCCGCCGTAAATTGCCGACGATGAAATTATTTCGTCCCCGCTTTCCGCCAGCGCGCATACCGTCATAAATTGCGCCGCGTGGCCGCAGGAAGTTGCCACGCAGCCAACGCCGCCCTCAAGCGCGTTCAGGCGTTCTTCCAAAACCGCGTTGGTCGGGTTATTGAGACGGGTATAAATGTAACCCGCGGCTTTTAAATCAAATAAATCTTTAGCGTGCGCCGCGTTTTCAAACCTGTAAGCGTTTGAGAGATATAAAGGCGGGTTGGTGGCGCCTGTGCCGTCTATTTCAAAACCAGACGCCGTCGCGATAGTTTCTGTTTTCATAATTTCTCCGGTGTAAAAAAATGACCCCGTCTTTTACTGCCTGACGGGGTTTTTGTTCTTTAAATTTTTTAAAATTTCCGCTAGGCAAAATAATATATCCCCGTCATGCGCATGCACATGGCGGACATCATCATTTTGTTTGCGGAAAAATTTCTCTTCATAATTAAATTATAGCATATGCTAAAATATTTTACAGGGGGCGTTTATGAAAAAAATATTTGTCGCCGCGGCGGTATTATGCGCGGCCGCGCTTTGCGCGCATGGAGGAAATGTGAGCGTTTATAATCTGGGCGGCTTTAAGTTTTATGCGTTAAATAATAATACCGGCGCCATACCGGAAAATTTAATCGCAAGTAAAATACCGTTTAAAAAAATGCGCGGGTGGAATGAAAACGCGCTTAATTATTTTTTGCTTGATACCGGCAAAATAAAAATATTGTTTGACGCCGGCACGTCCGCTGCCAATGGCGGCAAAGTTGTTGAGCGTTTGAAAGAGGCCGGTTTTACGCCGACAGATATCAATATTGTCTGCCTTACTCATATGCACGGTGACCATATCGGCGGAATGCTGGACGCGGAGGACAAAAAAGTTTTTCCGCACGCGCGGGTTATGATCGCGCTTGAAGAAGCGCGGTATTTTGAGGAAAGCGGCAACGCGCAGGCCGCCGCGGTTTTAAAAGAGTATGAAGAGAATATTACTAAAGTCCCGCAAATCGCGGAAATTACTCCGGGCGTGACAAGCGTCCCGCTGTTCGGCCACACGCCAGGCCACACGGGTTATATGATTGACGCGGGCGGCAAAAAACTTTTGGTGTGGGGGGATTTGGTGCATTTTCTGGGGCAGTTTAAAAACCCAGACCTTTATTTGAGCTATGATACCAATCCTGCCGCGGCGACCGAAATGCGCAAAACAATTTTACGCCGCGCGGCGGCCGAAGGTTTTTATGTGGCGGGAATGCACGTCGTAAAACCCGGCGCCGGCAGCGTGGCTGAGAGCGGCGCGCAGGGCCTGAGTTTTACTTTTATCCCAGGCATTAAGTAGGGAAAAAACTAAAGTCTTACGCCGCCGGCCTGCATTTTTTCAAGATAATTTATAAGGCCCGCGGGGTTTACAAAATAATTAATTTTTATTGGCGCGCCGTTTTTTCTTAAATTAACCGCCGTCGCGGTTTTGCGCGCGCAAAGCCGGCATTATAAACAAAACCGCCAAAAAAATTAATAATTTTTTCATTTTATTATCCGATGAAATCTTTTGGGAATAGGGCCGGTCAGAAAGCGGGTTTAAAACATAATATTTATTTTGGCACGGTAAAACTTTATTTTTGTTTTTTGAGCTTGGAATTTATTTCATGCAGCGCTTCAACCGCTTCAACAATCATAAGCCTGCCAGCGGCAAGATTCCAATTCAAAATACCGACGATAACCGCAACGGACAACCCGACGCAAAACGATAATAAATATAAATTTCCCCACTGATAAGAACTGCAAATTTTAAAAACTATTATTGCGCATACTATGCCCAGTAAAATGCCGAACAATGTCCCGCCGATGATTATAGATTCGTATCGTTTTCTGACAATTTTAGTCCATTTCATAATTCCTCTGCAATATTTGCTATATCGTATATAAATATGAGGTGCATTACAAGTTTTACGTTTTCCGGCGGTCAGTATGGAAATTTAAGGAAGATGGGTGGCTGAGGGGATTCGAACCCCCGACCCTTGGCTCCACAAACCAATGCTCTAACCAGCTGAGCTACAGCCACCGTAAATTTTCTGTCCGCGTTCTTCGCGCGGCGCGCGGTTTGGACCGCTTTTGACTGACGCGTTAAACGCTGAGTTTAACGCAGTATGATTATTTTTATATTATAGAATATTTTTTTGTCTACGGTTTTTTTAGCTGAGTACTGGCAGCGTTAAAACGGCATAGATGATTAAAACTCATCTATGCCGTTTTAACATTATCTTAAATATAGTATTTTAGTTTAAATCATATGCGGAGTATCCTCCGCTCATATGAGTATACGGACGAATATTTTTTCCGCCGAGGGAAACGCATACGCTTTTGCTTCTGTCGTCGTTATCCTGCACAACGCACAGCAATTTGCCGGCATAGGGGGAATTTGCATAACACGGAAAATAGCGTAAATGCAAATAGTTTGTCGTGCCTTTTTTATTATTAGCGCGTATATTTGTCAGAGAATTGTCAATTACAATATCGTAATCTTTTACAGCCGGAATAGTTACGTCCAACTGGTCGGGGCTCGTCGGATAAGAACCGGTCTGCAGATAATATATTTCCAAAGCGTCTTTAAGCGTTCTGATTGAGGCCAGCACTTCGGCCGCCTGTGATTTGTAGACGGTTTTTTGGTATTGCGGCACGGCCACGGCGGCAAGAATGCCGATGATTAGAACCACTACCAGCAGTTCAATAAGCGTAAAACCGCTTTTTATGTTTTCCTTCATGCCATAAAATATATAAAATTTGGTTTACGTCCGGGGATATATAGTCTAAATACTTTTTTCTTATCCAAAATAATTACTGCAGTCTGTATACGTTAGTTGATGCGCTCTGTTGTCCGTTGAGGATACCGCCCATTGACATGCATGCCTGATTTGCCGCGCTGTCGTTTGCCGGTGCGCGGCAGTTAAATTTGCCGGCCCACAGGCCGGATGTTTGCGGTTTATTCCAGGACATAATATTCAATCTTCCGTTTTTCAGATAGCCGGCTATATAACCGTCAACGTCTATGGTGTAAAAGTTGCCGTTGACGGCGGTCATGCATCCGTTTTCTTTCCAATTTGCGCCGCCGTCGTCGCGCAACGAGGTATATTGTATTTCCAGAATATCAGGCATGGCTGTTGCCCATTGCCCGTTTTCCAAATAATAAATATCCATATTCTGGCGCATTGTCCGCACGTTCAGCAAAAGCTCGGCCGTCTGCGATTTCAAAACGGAGACTTTATACATAGGCAGCGCCACAGCGGCCAAAATACCTATGATTAAAACTACCACTAAAAGCTCAATGAGAGTAAAACCTGTTTTTTGCGTCATAGTAAATTCAGTCTACAAAAATGCAAACCGTTTTAGAAGAGAGCACATATATTTCTTTCAAAAAATTTTTATGCGAAATTAATAATTATGTACTATATCCGGTTTCATTTCAAAATAACAATATAATTAATATAATGAATTTATGAAATTCAAAATTCCCGCGTTTATTATCTTTGTATTTTTATGCGCCGCCGCTTATGCGGAGACGCACGTGGAAATTGCAAAAGAGTTTGCGTCTTCAGTCGTCACAATCAATACGTTAAACGCAAAGGGCGGCGCGTTCAGCGGCACTGGTTTTGTGGTCGCGCCGGACGGGGTTATAGCTACTTCAAAACATGTCGTTGAAGGCGCGGTTTATATAAACGTAACTTTTGACACCGGCCTTGTTTCCGACGAGGCGCGGTTAACAGCCGTCTCAAAAGAAACGGATTTGGCGCTTTTGAAAATTGAAGCCAAAAACCTGCCTCCGGTTTACCTCGGGGATTCTGATTACGCGCTGCCCGGGGCGGAAATTACGGTCATAGGCAGCCCGCGCCGCCTGCAAAATACTGTTACCACGGGCGTAATTTCGCAGGTGCGGCCCGTCGGCGGCGGAATTAACTGGCATCAAATCAGCGCGCCGGTTTCGTCCAGTTCTAGCGGCAGTCCGGTGTTTGACGCGGACGGCAACGTAATTTCGGTAGTCTCGTCCATATACATAGGCGGCGACAACCAGAATTTAAATTTTTCCATACCGTCAAATTATTTAAAAAAACTGATGGAAGAAAACGGCCTTACGCCGGCCGCGCGGGAAGAAAAAAAGGGCAATGCGGTCATAGAATATCTTAAAGAATGTTTCAATATATTTTTCGGGTTTTTCAGGTGAGGGTTATGAAAATAAAAATGGACAAGAAAAAAATAATAATTTCTTTGGCTGCAATTTTTATAATTTTATTTTTACTGCTGCCGGTTTTTAAAGGCGGACACAAAAAAACGGCGAAGGAAAAAGCCGCTGCGCAAATAGCCAGTTCCAACCCGCTTGCAAAAGCAGTGCAAATTCTGGCCTCTGTTTTCGGCCTTAATAAACCCGCGGCGCGGGACGGCGTTGCGGGCGGACAATATTCAAACGCGGCGCCGCAGCAGCATACCGGCGTTACGGAAAACGGCGGCGGCGCTCCGCGCGCTGTCACGGGCGGCGGCAATTATAATGACGACAACGTGCGTCTGCCGGAAGATTTGACGGATAATTACGGCGCGGCGGAAGTCAGGGACAATGAGGGCAACTGGGTGCTTATCAGGCAGTCGCGGCCGCCTGTTTCCACGCGCGGCATGTATGAGGCGGATATGAAAGAGGACCCCGCGTCCGTCATAGAAGGCAGAAGAATTTCAGAAGTTATAGCGCTGGGCAGCGCGCCGTCTTCTTCCGCCGGCATAAATATATTTACGCCGCTTATGCCGCTTGTTCCCGCGGCCTCGGGCGCGGCGCAGAGAGGGGCGGAATTTGCGGCCAATTCTTTCCGCGCGCCGGGCGGTTTTTACAGCGGTTCGGGCGGCGGTTATTACGCGCGCGGCGGCTCCGGCGGAAGCATAAGCGGTTTTGGCGGTTATGACAAGTTTAACGGCCTCGGGCCTTCCGGCATTAATGATTTGGACCGTATCTTTGCCGCCGCGCAGGCCCAGGCCGCGCAAGCGGCGAGGGATAGAAACGAAATGCGCGGCCCCGACGGCAAACCGCTGTCCGCAAAAGAGAGAGAGGAAGTCCGCCGCGAACAGGAAAAAGAGCGGGCGCAGGAAGCTTTTGATAACGCGTGGGAAAGAGCGTCTGATTCGGCTTTGGCAAAACTTAAAGCCGCGGCCGCGGAGGAGCTGGCGGAAAATAACGGGCAGATGACAACGTTTGACAAAGTTAAAGAATATGACAACGCCGGCGTAAAATATTACGTAAATCCCGTTCCCGAGCAAGAAATCAGGCAGAGAGAAGTCGCGGCCGCGGGCGAAATTTTGGGTAAAATGATCCCCGGGTTTAACGACGGCGCAAGATTTCCTCCCGCGCTAAGGGAAAAATATATAAGAAGTTATCTTTACGGCACGCGCGAGGACGGCGTTCCTCCTTTTCCGCCCGATATTAAACCCAAATATGTTTACATGCTGCGCGACGCGGGCGCCCCGCCCGACGCAGGCGGCAATAACGAAAACGGCAAACCCGCAAACAAACCATGTCCCAGCCAGAACGGCTGCTACTGGTTTGTAATGCCCAATTCCATGAGTCCTTATCAGGCCAGAAGCTGGATGGCCGGCGCGGACCTTGACCAGCGCGTGGCGGGCATTCCGGGCAGCACTGATCCTGACAGCGACTGGAGCCGCTCCACCAAAGAAGACGCAGACCGTTTTATAAATTCCGTAAAGAACGACCCTTCGGTCTATATCATTACCACTGCTGCCAACGGGGAGCGGATAGTGGGCGATACCGGCGCGCGCGCGTTCAATATACTTTACCAGACCAAAGACGGCATTATAACGCAAAATACAAGCGCGGGGGGCGCGTCTTTGCCCGGGACGGACAAAAATACCGTGCAGCAATCCGCCGAAAACAGTAAAAATTTATTTTTGGAATACGCGGCTGCGCGCAACGAACTTGTCCGCGAAAATATGGAAAAAACAAGTCCGCTTGCCGCCTTGCAGGGTAAACCGCCCGCCGCCGCAAAACCCGCCGCCAAGCCGCCCGCCGGTAAAAATACTGCGGCAGTCAAGAGCGCGTCCGCCAAAACCGCGCCGGCAAAACAACGTCCGGCCGCTAAAAAATAACAGCCGGCAAAAATCCGAAGTTAGATTTGCGGTATCCTTTTTTGCTAGACTTTCTATATGGAAAAACTTAAAACGGACTTGTCTGATCTGGACTCTTTTTTCGCGTCTCTGCCCGCGGCTTCCGCCGCTAAAGCAAAGACGCTTTTTTTTAAAAAACTAAGCGTTGCCATGCACAGGTTTTACGGCGGGAAAATGGAAACTTTTCCCCGCGCGCCGCTGCCGTCGCCCGCGTGGCTTAACGCATGGTACACGCCGGGCGTTTCCGCCGTTTCCACGACCATCCGCGATAACAATCAAACCTCTTTTGAACTTTCAAACCGCAAAAATTTAGTAGCGGTTGTCAGCGATTCCACGCGCGTTCTGGGCGACGGGGACTGCACGCCGCCCGGCGGCCTCGGCGTCATGGAAGGCAAAAGTTTTTTAATGAAATACCTCGGCGGCGTGGACGCGGTCGCGCTGTGCATTGACAGCAAGGACGAAACCGGTAAAAACAACCCGCGGAAAATTATAGATTTTGTGCTTATGTGCCAGCACAGTTTCGGCGCGGTTAACCTGGAAGACATAAGCCAGCCAAATTGTTACCGCGCGCTTGACGCGCTGAGGGAAAAAGCGCAAATTCCCGTCTGGCATGACGACGCGCAGGGCACGGCCACCATAGTTTGCGCGGGTTTGATTAACGCGCTTAAATTGGCCGGCAAAAAAATAGAAAATATAAAAATAATTTTATTCGGCTCCGGCGCGGCGAACACGACCATGTGCAGTTTTTTAACGCAGATGGGCGCGGACGCGGGCAATATAATTATGACGGATTCCAAAGGCCCGATACATAAAAACAGAAAAGATTTGGAAGCTAATCCTAACTACTATAAACAATGGGGCCTCGCGCAAAAAACAAACGCGCAAATGATTGCGGACATTCCGTCGGCCTTTAAAGGAGCCGACGTTGTGGTCGCCTTATCCAAACCAGGGCCGGACACCGTTAAGCAGGAGTGGGTGCGTTCCATGGCGGCCAAAGCCATAGTATTCGCCTGCGCTAATCCGGTGCCGGAAATTTATCCTTACGCGGCCAAAGAAGCCGGCGCTTTTATAACGGCCACGGGCCGCGGGGATTTTGAAAACCAGCTCAACAACTCCGTCTGTTTCCCGGGGATTTTAAAAGGCACGCTGCTGTGCGGCGCAAAAACAATAACGGACGCTATGGCCATAGCCGCGTCCCGCGCGATAGCCGCCTTTGCCGAGAAACGCGGCATCACGCCGTCTGACATAGTGCCGCTTATGAGCGAGACCGATATTTTCCCGACGGTGGCGACCGCCGTCGCAGCGCAGGCTGTCAAAGAGGGAGTGTCTTCAACAAAACTGACTGAAAAAGAAATTTATAACCAGGCCAAAAAGGATATTGAGGAAACGCAGAAAAAATATAAATATCTGCAGCAAGAGAATTTTATAAAAACGCCGCCGCAGGAAATTTTGCAGCAGGTTTTAAAAGAAACGCTGGAGGAAAATTGAGAGAAATTTCCGCTGAAAAAATAACGGCCGCCGTCGCCGCGCTGTGCGCCCGCGCGGCTGTGAACCTGCCGCCGGACACGCTTGCCTGTTTTAAAAAATGCAAAGCGGCCGAAGCCTCGCCCGCGAAAAAAATTTTTGAAATTTACGAGGCTAACGCGCAGGCCGCCGCATGCAAAAAAATTCCTCTTTGCCAGGACACGGGCACCGCGGTAATATTTTTGGAAATAGGCCGCGGCGTTCGCGTTGACGGGGACATTTACGCGGCAATTAACAAAGGCGTAAAAGAAGGTTACACAAAAAATTATCTGCGCGTGTCAATAGTGGACGACCCTGTTTTTGAGCGTAAAAATACCGGCGATAACACGCCCGCCGTAATCCACACAAAAATTGTAAAACGGGATAAAATAAAAATTATTCTTCTGCCCAAAGGCGGCGGCGCGGAAAATATGAGCCGCCTGAAAATGTTAACGCCCGCGGACGGCGTTCAGGGCGTTAAAGATTTTGTGCTTGAAACCGTAAAACTTGCGGACGCAAATCCTTGTCCGCCCGTCGTGGTCGGCGTGGGCATAGGCGGCGGTTTTGACGGCTGCGCGGAACTTGCCAAACGCGCGCTTATACGTCCGCTCGGCAAAAAAAATAAGAATAAAAACTACGCCGCGCTTGAAGCGGAACTTTTAAAATTAGTAAACAAGCTGGGCATAGGCCCGCAGGGTTTCGGCGGCAGGACGACCGCGCTGGCCGTGCATATTGAATACGCGCCGTGCCATATGGCCAGTATGCCGGTAGCGGTAAACATAGGCTGCCACTCCCACCGCCGCGCGGAAGCGGTTTTATAACAATCCCCGGCTGTTTGAGCCGGGAGTTAAAAATTTCTTCGGCTTTTGGACGCTTTTCAATTTTTCCGGCCTTCGCCGTACGGCTCCGCTTTAAAGTACTTGCTCAGGCCGGATAAAATTGAAAATCATCTCAAAATCCTGTGAAATTTTTTGTTGGAGAAAAAGTATTTATGACGGAAATTAAACTTAAAACGCCTTTGACGCTTGCGGATTTAAAAAAACTCAAAACCGGCGACAATGTTTTGCTTTCGGGCGTAATTTATACCGCGCGGGATAAGGCGCACGCTAAATTGTTAAGCGAAAAAACAATGCCCGCCTGGCTTAAAGGCGCAATAATTTATTATTGCGGGCCGACACCGCCGCCGCCCGGCGCGGTTACCGGCAGCCTGGGCCCCACAACCAGCGGGCGCATGGATAAATTTACGCCGCAAATGCTGTCAAAAAGCGGTATAATTGCTACTATAGGAAAAGGCGGCAGGGCGGACGCGGTAAAAACCGCCATGCGCGGCCGCGCCGTTTACTTTGCGGCCACGGGCGGGGCGGGCGCGCTTCTGGCGCAGACGGTTAAAAAATTTGAATGTATAATGTACCCTGAACTCGGCGCCGAGGCGGTGTACAAGCTGGAAGTTGAAAACATGCCGCTTACAGTCGCGCTGGATTTAAAAGGCAAAGATATTTACAGGAGAGATAAATGAGAACATTTAACAAATTTTTATTATTTATTATAATGCCCGCGTTTTTTGCCGCGTGTTCAAAAACTGCGGACACGGCCTCTTCTGACGCCTCCTATAACCGTGCCGGCAGCAGGCAGGAAGCGGATAACGCTTTGAGGAACAAAGTTTTTGCGGCCTACGGCGGCGAGGGGAAATTTTACGCGGTTTACGCGCTTGCCACCGTCGTGGAGGGCATGGACGCGGACGGATATTACAGGGTAAAATTTGTAAACGGGCCGTACAGCGGGGAAGTAAGAAAGACCAAAGACGTCATACTCAGAACCGTAAGCCTGCGGCCGCAGGATATCAAAAAAAGCCAGATTGTTATGTATGACACGGCCAATCCGGTAAATTTTAAAGACAGCCAGTTAAACCAGTGGCAGAAAGCGGTTGTATATGACGAAAGGCAGGCGGCGGACGGCCGCGTTATGCTTGAGTTTCCGCGCGACTCCAATGACTTTATGGCTACCAGGGAAGCGGCGTTTCCGTCAAATATCCGTCTGATAACGCAGCCCGCGGTCAGCGACCCGCGGCAGTTTTTACCATAAGGATAACAGCGTATGAAAAAATTTCTGTTTACCGTTTTTATAATTTCAGCCGCGGCTTTGCAGGCGCAGGATTTGCGCAAGGACGCTATTTTAATAGATGTGCCCACGGCGGAAACGCTGGACCAGTATTCGGCTGATTTTAACGCCAGGTTTTATTCCCAGAACAGCGTTATGACAAGCGTGGATTTCGGCATTTTCCCGCGGCTTAACGTCGGGTTTTCAATAGCCGCGCAGCAGCTGCTGGGCAATGAAACGCCCGTGCGCGTTCTTGCGCCGCAGCTGCAGGCGAAATTCAAAATTTACGACGGCTCCCTGTACCTGCCCGCGATAGCCGTGGGTTATGACGGCAGGGCTTATATGTATGACCGCGTAAGCGGCAAATACGCGCAGGAAAAAAAAGGCGCGTACCTTGTTTTAAGCCGCGAAGTTTTTATTCCTAATCTGCAGATTCATCCGGGCGTAAACGTTTCTGATTTTGACAGTTCAAAAGTGTTTTTCTTTACCGGCTTAAACTTTAATATTGAGGACAAAGCCGCGCTGATGTTTGAGTGGGATAACGTGCATAATATTAATAATTCCCGCTTAAACGCCGGCGTAAGAGTTTATTTTACGGACTCCGTGGAAGCTGATTTTGCGCTGCGCGATTTTACGCGCAGAAATATGTTTGAGCGCGCCCTGCAAATCAGGTACAAAGCGCATTTTTAGGAGTATTTTATGACGGAAAACCAAAACAATTCCGCGCAGGCAAAACCTCTGGCCCAGGCCGCGCCGCCGCAGCAGTTCCAGCGGCGCATAATTTTTATAAAGAAAGATTTGCAGTACGGATATATGTTCCTTATAGTGGTAAGCGTGCTGCTGGGCATAGCCATAACAGTGTTTGAAGTTCTTTCAACTTTTCAGAGCGTTTATAAAGATTATCCCGCAATTCTGCAGCCGCTTTACGGCAGGCTTACCTCTATTTTTCTGACGTTCGGGCTTAAAATTGCGGTGTATCTTGCGCTGGTAATTTTATTTTCCGCTATATTGTCAAATAAACTTGCCGGCCCCATTTTCAGGTTTGAAAAAACTTGCGACGAGATAGCGGAAGGCGACGTTACAAAGCGCGTGCGCCTTCGCAAAGGAGACCAGTTTATTACGCTGCAGAACAAATTTAATAATATGATGGACGTTTTGGACAAGAGGATAAAACGCGGTAAATGAAAAAAGTTTTAATTCTGTTTTTTGTTTTATGCGCTGCCGGCGTAAACGGGCAGGAATATTTTTCCCGTTTTAACCCGTCGGCGGAGATTACGCTTGAGACTGCTATACGCCTGGGGCTTGAGAATAATACGCAGCTCCTTGCCGCGGCGCAGAGCATAATGATAGCGCAGTCCCGCGTGAGCGAAACGTCTATGATGCGCCTGCCGCAGTTTGATCTGCTGGCCACGGCCACGTCTTATGATTTGGATTCGGTAAGCGTTCTGCCCGAAGCTTTGGGCCTGCGCGTAATATATCCGCAGCAGGGTTCAAGCAGCAATTTTTACGGAGCCAGCGTTTCCGCGGTGCAGTATCTTTATTCCGGCGGCAGAATATCGGGCAGTATAAAAATGTCCAGGGCTAATCTGAAAGAAGAACAAAGCAAGTATGAGACGGAAAAAAATAAAGTTATATTAAAAGTAAAACTCGCTTTTTACAATTTTCTATACGCCACAAAATATCTTGAACTGGCGGAAAAAAATTACGCCGCCGCGCAAAATTACGCCAAAAAACAAAACCCCAGAAATTCGTGGGAGCGCGTGAGCATGGTTGCTGCGGCGGAGAGATTCCGCGCGGAAATAAACACCGCCCGCCGCGATTACCGCCGCGCTTACCAGAGCATGCTTGAAAATTTAAATAAAGAGCTGGATTCGGAAATTAAAATTAAAGGGGACTTTAAACCTTTTATTTACGAGAACGAAGTAAGCAAATTAAATTTGTGGGCCATGCAGTTCCGGCCTGAACTGCAGACTGCGCTTTACGAGGTTGAAATGTACAATCTGGCGGCCAACATTTCTCTGGGACAGAAATATCCGGACGTTATTTTGGGCGCGAGTTTTGAGAAAGTGGGGGAAAATACTTTAAGCAATACGAACAAACAAATCAGCCTTGCCGTCCGCCTGCCGCTTTTATACAGTTATTTTACGCAGCCCAAGCAGAAAAAAGCGCAGCAAAAACAAAGCGCGCTGCGCCGCGCGGATTTGGAAGACAGCATACGCCAGCAGGTGCTTACTAATTTTGATAATCTGATGTTCTGGCAGCAGGAAATAAAGGAAAGAGAAAGTTCCGTGGCCGCGCTTTCAAAGGAAATTAAAAAGAGCGAGGCTGCGGGCGTTTTCGGAATAGAATCTCTTGACGCGCTGGAAGCGTATCACAAGGCGCAGGCGTCTTATTTGGAAGCGGTAAAAGAAAATTTGTTGTCTAAGGCGCAGTTAGAGTGGGCCGTCGGCCAGGATTTATAGCTTTATCTTTGCTTAAGCAAAGATAAAGCACATCCCCAAATCTTTGGCGGAATTTGAATTTTTAAAAATATGCGCACACACCGTGTCCGCTCGTAACGGCTCTCGCTCTGCGCACCAGTGTGCGCATATTTTTAAAAATTCAAATTCCGCTCAAATCTTCGGGGCCCCGAAAAAATTGCGCAAAAAAACAGCATGCGCAATTTTTCAACGGCTTTTTAATAAAACATGAAAAAAATCTTTCTGATAGTTTTTGCGTTTGCCGCGCTGCCCGGATTTGCGTATGACGCGGGCAGGCAGGACGCGCTGCTGCGCGATTTTTTGTGGAAAGAATTTATTAATACGCCTAAAGAGCAGCGCGCAAAAGTCGGCCTAGCGCTCTCGGCGGGCGGGACAAGAGGCTTTGCGCACGTCGGAGTTTTGGAAGTTTTGGAAAACGCGGGCGCGCCGGTTGACATGCTTACGGGCACGTCCATGGGCGCTGTTGTCGGCAGCGGTTACGCGGCAGGTTTGCCGGTCAGCCGTTTGTGGGAAATAGGCAACAGCATAAGGCTGGGCACCGTGTCAAAAGATTTGGGTGCCACGGGCATGATGAAACTTTTTATAGGCGGCAAACTGCCTTCCTCCAAAAACTTTGAGGCTTTTCTTGAAGAGACTTTGCAGGGCAAAAATATTGAAGATTTAAATATCCCTTTCGCGTGTCCGGCTATGGATATTAAGACGGGGGAAAAAATTCTTTTTACGTCCGGCCCGGCCGCGCTCGCCGTGCGCGCGAGCATGAACCTACCGGGTATTTTTGAGCCCGTTGAATACCGCCAGCGCCAGCTTGTGGACGGCGGCGTGGTTGATTATCTGCCGGTGGACGCCGTCAGGAATTTAGGCGCGCGGTACGTGATAGCGTCATTGCCTTTACAGGATTACAGCGGCGTGGTGCCTAAGACGGTAGCCGCGTATCTGCTGCGCATAGGGGACATACGCGGCGCGATACTTACGGAAGAAGCCGTGGCAAAAGCGAATTTTGTAATAAGGATAAAAGTTTCTAACATTGAAGTGCTGGATTTTAACAAGCTTCCGGCGGCGGCGGAACTGGGTATAAGGGAAACTTACAGAGTGTTGCCTATGCTACAAGACGATTTAATTATATTTAATATAAAGTATAGAGAACATGAGAAATAAAGTGGTACTTATAATACTTATTTACTTTATAAGCGCCGCTTGCGCGCAAGGCGCCGCGTGGCCTTTTGCAAAAAAAGGAAAAATAAAACTTACCGAGGCCCGGGAGCTGTACGCCAAACACGATTACGACGGCGCGATAGTGAAGCTGAAAGATTTTCTTGTTGAAGGCACGGTAAAACGGCGGGAGAAAAGGGCGTATCTTCTCATGGGCGACTGTTATGAAAAGCTGGGCCGTTTGGACAGCGCGCTTAACACTTACGTTGAGGGCGTGGAACTTAACCCGAAGAATAAAGAGCTGCTTACGCGCCTGGCCGCGCTGTATGAAAGGACGGACCTTACGCAGAACAGCATTGAGACTTACCGGCGCATTCTGGAACTTGACGATGAAGACGCGGACGCCGTGCTCGGCCTTGCGCGGGGATACGCGGAAGAAGGGTTTTTCTCAAAAGCGCAGCAGTATTATAAGATGTTTTTTGATTTAAAACCTAAAAACATAAAGTCGTATTTTTACGAATACGCGCTGGTTTATTATAAACAGAGAAATTACAACGCCGCATTATTTCATATAGGTCTGTCGTTAGAAGCGTATAAGAATCAGTACAAAAACAATTTTTTGGCCGCGCAAATAAGCAGGGACATGGGCAATAAAGAAAACGCCGCGAAATTTCTGGACGCCGCGCTCGCCGCCGAAAATAATTATGAGGCGGTTATGACAAAGGCCCTCTGGGCCGTTCAGGACGGGGATTACGCGTCTGCCTTAAAAATAGCGGACGGGGCGCTTGCGGAAGATCCCGCCGACAGGCTGGCATTATATATAAGGTATATGGTTTTCGCGCGCCAGGGGAAAAATAAAGAAGCGCGCAAATATCTTGAAAAAATTACGGCGCAGGACAATGACGGCTTTATACGACGTGTCGCACTGGTTAATTTAAATGCTAACATCTAATGGGATCTATTTATGGAAAAGAAAGTAATCTACGATATGCCGGATATTTCTAAGACGGAAATTATGCCTCTTGGCGCGTGCGGCATGCCGGCGTGCATGTCTTATTATGAACTGGTTTATATGCTGGACGCGGCGCATAAATACGCTTTTATTTTCGGCGGGAGCAAGGCATGCCGCGCGGCGGACGTTGAAATAAACGGCTCTGTGCATGAAAAACACCATAACGCGGCTCTTGCGGGCGCTGGAGCTATTTATGAATGGAGTTCGGGCGGAAAAGATTACAGGACGGCGCTTATACCGCTCGGCTGCGGGCAGGTTACAAATGTTTTGGGGTTGGTTAAGGAATTGCCGCGTTCCCGCGGGCCGGCAAATATGGTGCGGGACATAGGGGCAAAAACGTTTTCCCAGGCTTTGTTAAAAACGCGGGAAGACGAAAAGAAAAAAATTGCCGGCGCGCTGCATGACGAGATAGGAACTACGGCCGTTATTTTAACTTCAATCCTCTCCATACTGGAAAGCGATATCAAAGAAGATAAAAAAACCGACGCGCTGCGCCGCGCAAAAGAGATGGATGTAAAAATCAAAGAAAGCGTGGAGCGTCTTAAAAATTTAATAGTAACCATGCGGCCGCCGAGCATAGACGCCGTGGGCCTTGAAGGCGCGGTTAAAGAGCTGGTGGGAAATTTAAATCAGGTGTCTCCCGTAAAAATAAAATACGTTTATGAAGAAGAAGACGGCGGCGCGATTGACGACGAGGTTAAGATAATGCTTTACCGCGTTATACAGGAAAGTCTCAATAACGCTTTGAAGCACGCCAAAGCGCAAAATATTAATGTTACGTTACAAAACCTTAAAAATTTAGTAAAAATAGAAGTAAAGGATGATGGTAGAGGATTCAAAAAGGCTGAGAAGCCAACCCTCAGCCACTTAGGGTTGCCGGGAATGAAGGACAGCGTTAGTTATCTCGGCGGGCAGTTCAAAATCAAGACAGATTTAGGTAAAGGGACCGTAGTTGCGGTGTCTTGCCCTAAGGTTATATATAAGGTGGAACTATGATAAAAATATTGTTGGCAGATGACCATGCCCTAGTAAGAGAAGGAATAAAGTCAGTACTGGAAAGAAAGAGCAAGCTTATTTCCGTAGTTGCCGAGGTCAGCAACGGCAGGGATATGCTTGAATACGCCTCTAAACACAAAGACGTTGACGTGTTTGTGGCGGACATTGCCATGCCGGTTTTAAACGGCATTGAGGCCACGCAGAAACTTACAAAGCTTAATCCTGACGCAAAAGTCATTGTTTTAAGCATGTATGATGACCGCGCTTCGGTGGAGAAAGCTTTTAAGGCGGGGGCCAGGGGCTATGTTGTAAAAGTTTCCACCGCTGACGAGATTATTGACGCTATCAAAGAAGTTCAAGCGGGGAGATTTTACCTGTGCTCCAAAGTTTCAAAATACGTAGTCCAGGGTTTTTTAGGCAAGGCCATGCCTTCCAAAAAAGATCCAAGCGGGCTTACGCCTAAGGAAAAGCAGGTGCTCCAGCTGATTGCCGAAGGTTACAGCAGCAAAGAAATAGCCAAAGAGTTTGGCCTTTCTCTTAATACCATACACGTTCACAGAAACAACATCATGCGCAAGCTTGATATCCACAAACAGGCTGAACTGGTGAGGTATGCCATAAAAGAGGGGATAGCGCATTTATAAACTGCGCCCGTTTCTTAAAAAACCGCCGGACATACGTGTCCGGCGGTTACTTTTTTTATAAAATATATTCATGCGAATAATAGCAGGAACGGCCAGGGGCCGCAAAATATTTTCCGTCTCAAAAAATATGCCGGTGGTGCCCATTTCGGACAGAATAAAGCAGTCCGTTTTTGACATTATCCGCCCGCGCGTGCCGGGCAGTTATTTTTTGGATTTATTTTCCGGCACGGGCAACGTGGCGCTGGAAGCGCTCTCCCGCGGCGCGTTAAAAGCGGTTATGCTTGACCGCGAAGTCGCCTGCGTAAAAAATATAAAACGCAATCTGGAACATTTGGGTTTTACGGAGCGCGCGGAAGTTATTAAGGCGGACGTTTTAAAAGGAATAGATTTTCTAAACGCCTGCGCGCCCGAGGGTTACGATATAATTTTTATGGGCCCGCCTTACAGGGATATTAATGAGAAACCTCTTGCCCTGTCCGGCCCGGCGCTTGCGGAAACAGCAAAATATAATCTGCTTTGCCCTACGGGTTTTATAGTTTTGCAGCACCATAAAAACGAGGTTTTTGACGTGCCCGCCGCTTTCAAAATTTACCGCGAAGAAAAATACGGGGACACGCTTGTCCATTTCCTGCACCCTAATAAAGATAAAAATCCGCAGCCGTCAAAAAGCTCGGATTTTAAAAAAGAATAGCCTTTTCCCTCGCCCCTTGCGGGAGAGGGGTAGGGGTGAGGGGTAGTTTCTGTTGAAGTGAAAAATAAAATATTGTGAGTTGGATTAATCGCATTGTTTAAGGATTATGCCGTAAGCTTTTAAGCTGTTATCAAGCAGCAACGCTACCCCTCACCCTTAATCCCTCTCCCGCAAGGGGAGAGGGGAAAAAACCAACACAACAGGAAAACAAATGATTTTTGAACATAAAGTTTACGAGCTTAATTATTCCAAAATAAAAACTTACAGGGAATGCCCGCTGTTGTACAAATACAAATATATTGAAGGCAAAAAGGACGGGCTGGTGCCGTCGTCGTCGTTGGGCGTTTCGCTGCACAGAACGCTGGAAGAGTATCATAAAAATTCAAATGACCCGTCGGAAATAATAAATTATTATAACGACTGCTGGCTGGGCGCCGGATACTCCAGCGCGGCGGAGCAGATGGAATATTATCTTAAAGGCAAAAAAATGCTGGAAGATTACGCGCAGCGCGAGTATGATAGAAAAACAACGGTTGACAGCACCGAGCGGGAATTTATTTTTGAATACGGCAAATGGACTTTCCGCGGCAAAATTGACCGCACGGACAAGCGGCCCGACGGCAGCTGGGAAGTCATAGATTATAAAACCGGCCCTGAATTTGACGAAACCGCGGACATTACAAAAAACCTGCAGCTGGGCATTTACGCCGTGGGCGCGCGCCGCGCGTGGAATATGCAGAAAGGCAAAGCGTCAATAATTTATCTGGCTTCCGGCAAAACAATAAGCGCGGATTTTGACGCTTTTAACGAGGAAGAAATTTTTAAAACTTATATAGACGTAGGCCAGAAAATAGAAAATCTTTTTTTTGACCCCGACACAAATCACTGCCCGAACTGCGCCTTTAACACCCGCTGCCCCCGCTCAACCGTCAAGCAGCAGTAATTTTTTATATTTTGCAGAGGCGGTTTCTTATTACGGCTTCGGCTTGTTCCGCGTCAAAGGCGTAATGCGCAGATCCGTTTCCCATATCATTTGCTTTACATAATATTACGTCGTGGTTTTTGCCTATCGGCGCCCAGGC
Organism: Candidatus Elusimicrobium euhamitermitis; assembly: GCA_031254225.1. Classification (GTDB taxonomy): domain Bacteria; phylum Elusimicrobiota; class Elusimicrobia; order Elusimicrobiales; family Elusimicrobiaceae; genus Elusimicrobium; species Elusimicrobium euhamitermitis. Next base: position 15,030 of record JAIRUU010000075.1, on the reverse strand, counting down.
GGCAAAAATATTTTTTTCATAAAACGCGATCATGTGTTTGTCAAACGCTGAACCTATGTGGACAATGCCGGTATCCACGGAAATAATCATCTCGGAAGATTTTACCAGCGCAAAAAGTTCTTTGACAGTCGTTTTATACGACAGGCGGGCGTTTGATATTCCGTTTTCCCCGCATAAAGTTAATGACCGTTCTTTGGTTTTGCCGTCAAACGGGATTACAATATCTAAATTGTTGAAATCTCTTTGAATATTATTAATTAGAGATATTACTGTCGGGATATCCAATATTTTTGTGGAGCCGAATATATTTAAGAGCACTCTTTTTTTATCTTTTTTCCAGAAGGCCAGCGCGGTTTGCAGGTCTTTTTCCGAGACGTATAAATCATATTTTCTTTCCCCGCTTTTCAGATTAAACTCGGAAAAATAATCCAGCATAATATCGTAAACATGTTTATTCCCGTTATCCGCGGGTTTGTAATCTTTGTAATAGGAAAAATCGTCCATTTTTACGTCGTATTTTGAGTAGCGCGGGCCGGTAATGACTTTTTTGGGATTCAAGACGCGGTAAAATAAAAAATTGCCCGCGTTCATGTGGTCCCTCGCGTCTATATAGACGTCCGCTTTATTTCTGAGTTTTAAGAAGTGATAGAAAGTGTAAGGATACAGTTTGTCTATGTAAGGATTATTTTTATAAACGTCGCGGGAGCGGCTTCTCTGCGTGACGTAAATTTTAATGTCCGGCCGGTTTTTTTTGAGCTCCCGTATGGCGCTTGACATGACAATAGAGTCCCCTATGCCGGACCAGCTCCGTATCAGGACCGACTTGGCGTTTTTAACGTCAAAATCCTCAACCCTCGGGTTGCCAAGCATCAGCATAACCCGTTTAATAACCCCGTTCAGCATACTTTACCCCGCCGTCAATATATAATACTAAATATTTATATATTTTTAATTTAAAATAATTAGTTAAATCGGCGGGGGCATTTTAGGGCGGAATACAAAAAAAAGCCCAAGCGTTGCGCTCGGGCTTTAAATTGAAAGACAATTTTTTATTTTATTTTCCGGCTTCAGTATAAAACTGCGCGCCGGCAAACGGTTATTTTACTTTCGGCGGGTCCGGTACGAAATTTTTGTAATCCGGCGCTTTAAAATTTGCGGGAAAAGCGGCGGGGTCAAACTTTTTCCACGTCTGGCTTCTGCCCAGCAGCGATGATATTTTTAAGTGCCCTTTGACCACCAGATTGCCGTCTTTATCAAATTTCATTTTCGCTTTATACTCGTCGCCGGATTTCGGGTCTAAGATAAAACCGTCTTCGTACAGCCAGTCTTTGCCAGCGCTCGGTTTCATTTCTCTGATAAAATCCAGTCCGCAGATTTTGGCTATAACTTCTTTTCCGTCTTTAATCCTTACCACGTTTTTTGCCGCGTCATGCGACGGGTTGCCGGCAGTGTCCCTGACTGTTTTTCCGCCGGTGCCCGGCTCATATGTTAAAATAACGCGGCCGTAGATTTTGTCGTCGTATTTATACACGGCCACGACGCTTTTGGGCTCTTTGGTTTTATCGTCAAAAGTCTGCCAAAAACCCGGTACGTCCTGCGCTTTTAAACATACGGCGGCCAGCATAAAAATAAAAGTCAGTAATTTTTTCATTACAAAGCTCCTTAATATTTATTTAACCGTCGGTAAATTCGGCACAAAGTTTTGATAATCCGGCGTTTTAAAACCCGCGGGGAAGTTGGCGGGGTCAAACCTTACCCACGTCTGGCTGCGGCCGAGGAGCGAGGATATCCCCAAATGTCCTCTGAGCACCAGATTGCCGTCCCTGTCAAATTTTATTCTTGCCCTGTATTCGTCGCCTGATTTTGGGTTTAAAACAAACCCGCCTTCGTAAATCCACGTTCTGCCTCTGCCCGGGCTCATGCCGCGTATAACGTCTAACCCGCCCATTTTTGCTGTAACTTCCCGGCCGTTAACTATATGCACCACGTTTGCGGCCGTGTCTTGTGACGGGTTGTATATATCGTCAAATATAACGCCGCCGTTTGAGCCGGGCTGGTATATAATTATAACGCGGCCGTATATTTTGCCGTCGTATCTGTACAAGGCCACAATACTTTTGGGCTCATGCGGCCTGTCGTAAAAGGTCTGCCAGAAACCCGTCACGTCCTGCGCTTTTAAGCTTACCGCGGCAAGCATTAAAAGAAGTACCATTATTTTTTTCATCTGTATCCCCCTATTACCAATCTACTACCAATATTTTACAAAAAAGGTAAAATATAAATATAATCTTAATGCGAGGTTTGTATGAAAAAGAACAATGCGTCAAAAGCTGTTAAGCCGGCGGCAAACAAAACAGCAAACACGGATTCCCCTATACTTAAAGAAGTAAAACAGATTTACGCTTTCATGCAGGCTGAAAACCTTGGCACGGTATCCTATGAGCAAAAGGGCGTTCAGGTTAAAATAGTCCGCGCGGCCCCGGCGCAGATACCGGTTCCGGTCGCCGTAGGCGGCGCTATGGGCAGCGCGCAGGCCTGCACTGCGCCCGCGCTGGAATATAAACACGTTATACGCTCCCCGTTAATGGGCATATTTTTCCGCGGCGCAAGCCCGAGCGCGGCTCCTTTTATAAGAGAAGGCCAGGCCGTAAAAGCGGGCGACGTGGTCTGCCTGATTGAAGCCATGAAAGTATTTAACGAAGTCAAGGCGGACAAAGACTGCGTTATCAAAAAAGTTTTAATTGAAAACGGCAAACCGATAAAAGCCGGCGACGCGCTTTTTGCCACAGAGCCCAAATAATGAACGATTTGATTAAAGAAACCACCGTGCAGATACTCGCGTACGTTCAGTCAAACAAAAGCGTTACCGCGTGGCAGATTAAGACGGCGCTCAGGCTGAGAAGTTCGCTTCTCTATTTAAGCCTCGGCGTTTTGGTGTCCGAAGGCAAAGTAAAACTGGAAGAAAACGGGACTGACTACACGGTCGCTACATTATGAAAAAAGAAACGGTTTTGGAAATTTTTAAAGACAAAGGCGCGCTTCTGGAAGGGCATTTCAAGCTTTCCAGCGGCCTGCACAGCGGCAAATATCTGCAGTGCGCCAAGGTGTTGCAGTATCCGGTCGTCGCCGAAAAGTTTTGTAAAGAACTTGCCGCCCAGCTTGCAAGCGTTAAGGTTGACGTAGTGATAGGCCCGGCTATGGGCGGCGTGACCATAGGTTACGAACTTGCGCGCGCGCTGGGCGTGCGCGGCATTTTTACGGAGCGCGTTGACGGCAAAGTCCAGCTGCGCCGCGGTTTTGAAATAAAACAGGGCGAGCGCTGCGTTGTGGCGGAAGACGTTGTTACCACGGGCAAATCAACAAAAGAAGTTATAGATTTAATCAAAGAACACGGCGGCGTTTTGGCCGCCTGCAGCTGCCTGATGGACAGGAGCGGCGCCAAGGCGGATTTCGGCGTTCCTTTAGCCAAAATGGCCGAAGTGGAAGTTGCGACGTATGAAGAAAAAGACTGTCCGTACTGCAAACAGGGCATGCCGTTAGAAAAGCCCGGGTCAAGAAAAGAAATTTAGAAATAAGGGGGATTGTTATGAAAAAAGTCTTAATATTAGCCGCGGCAGGATTAGTTTTAGCCGCCTGCGCGTCAAACAATAAAGCCGCGCCGTCCTCCTCCGCTGCCGCTGCCCGGCCAGTTATTACCGACCGCGAATTTACAAACCTCCAGGCCCCAAAACTTAATTATGAAAGCGACATAAGCTATGAAGACCAGCTGCGCGCCACGGGCACTTATATCAGGGGCATAAAAGGCAAAGATTCTTCCGGCGCGGGGAAATAATATGCCTTCCGGCGGCAATATTGAATGGGAAAGCGCCCGTTTATTTTCACAATTAAAAAACATCTCTTTACGCCCGGGCGCAAAATGGACGCTTGGGGACTGCCGCGTCGTGGCGCCGTATACTCTTGAAATTAACCGCCTGAAAAAAGAAAAAGACGCTTTTATTTTAGCCCACTCTTATACTAATCCTGAAATTATGTACGGCGTGGCGGACGCCGTGGGGGACTCTTACGGTTTAAGCCTCGCCGCTTCAAAAGTCAAACAGAAAACAATAATTTTTGCCGGCGTCTGGTTTATGGCCGAGACGGCAAAAATTATCAACCCGTCCAAAACCGTGCTTATCCCTGGCGGCCGCGCCGGCTGCACGCTGGCTGATTCCATGACGGGCGAAGACCTTGTAAATTTTAAGAAAAAACATCCCGGCGCGCCGGTCCTTTGTTATATCAACAGTTCGGCCGAAGTTAAGGCGCAGGCGGACATTTGCGTAACGTCCGCAAACGTCGCAAGCATAGCGGCAAAAATATCCGGCGACAAAATTATTTTTGCGCCCGATATGCTCATGGCGCAAAATTTGATTGTCATGCTGCGCGCGCAGGGCGTTAAAAAAGAAATTGTTTATACCGGCGGCTCCTGCTGCGTGCATGACAAATATACGGCGGACGAAGTCAAAAATATGCGCGCAAAATATCCAGGCATAAAAATTTTAATACATCCCGAAGCTCCGCCAGACGTCTGCGCGTTGTGCGACTACGTCGGCGGCACCGAGGGAATGCTGAAATACGTTGCCGCTAGCAAAGATAAAACTTTCGGGCTGTTGACGGAAATCGGCCTGGTCAACCGGCTTGAGCATGACAACCCCGGCAAAACTATTATTTGGGAGCGCGGCACCTGCGCGTATATGAAAAAAAACACGCTGTTCAACACTCTCGCCGCTTTGAAGGAGCCGTCCGCGCGCCAGATTGTTGACGTTGAAGAAAAAACGGCCCGCGCCGCGTTAAAATGCATAGACAAAATGTTTGAGATGAGCAAATAATTTCCCCTCGTTACTTTTAGGGAGAGGAAAGTCATTTGGAGGACGGAGTCTGCATATGATTGAAAAAATAATTGTTCTGGCTTTGGAAGAGGATTTGGGCCTGGGCGACATAACGTCGGACAATATTTTTACCGAGGAAGACAAAGCGTCCGCCGAAATTATAGCGAAGGACGACATGGTCCTCTGCGGCGTGAATATCGCAAAAAATATTTTCAATTACGTTGACCCCGAACTTAAATTCCGCGCGCTCAAAAAAGACGGGGACGCGGTAAAAAAGGGGGAAACCGTCATAAAACTTGACGGCCGCGCGCTCGGCATTTTACGCGCGGAGCGCGTCGCGTTAAATTTCATGCAGCGTTTAAGCGGCGTTGCCGCCGTCTCAAAAGAATACACGAATATCGCAAAAAAATACGGCGTCATGGTTGTTGACACGCGCAAAAGTTCTCCCGGCATGAGAAAATTTGACAAGTACGCCGTGCGCTGCGGCGGCGCAAAAAACCACCGCATGAGTCTTTCCGACGGCGTTCTTATCAAAGACAACCATATCGCTGCGGCGGGAAGCATAACAAAAGCTGTCCAAAAAATCCGCGCCGCTGTCGGCCACACGCCGAAAATTGAAGTTGAAACTACTAATTTAAAAGAAGTCAAAGAGGCGCTTTTCTGCAAGGCCGACATAATAATGCTGGACAATATGACGCCCGCGCAGGCCGGCGCGGCCGTGCGGCTGATAAACCGCCGCGCCGTCGTGGAAATTTCCGGCGGCGTCAACAAAAATAATCTGGAAGATTACTGTAAAACCGGAGCGGACGTTATTTCTTCGGGCGCGTTAACGCATAGCGTTCCGGCAAAAGATTTAAGTCTGAAAATTATAAGTATAAATAGGGGTTTATTATGAAAGATTTTTCACATTTATATTCAAACGCGACAAAGTGGGCAAAAGCCTCCGTCATACGCGAGCTTTTGAAAGTTACAAGCAATCCTGAAATTATTTCTTTCGCGGGCGGCCTGCCTGACCCGCAGGCTTTTCCGTCTAAGAAAATTAATGAAATGTTAAATATCGTGCTCAAAAGGTATCCGTTTTCCGCGCTGCAGTACGGCGCGACCGAAGGGTCCGCCAGGCTTAAAACAGAACTTATCAAGTGGCTGAAAAAAACTGAAAAAATTGACGTAGCGCCGGATAATCTGCTTATAACCAGCGCGTCGCAGCAGGCGCTGGACATGGTGTCGCGCGCGTTCATTAATCCCGGCGATAAAATTGTGGTCACAAACCCGTCGTATCTGGGCGCGCTGCAGGCTTTTCAGTCTTATAACGCGGACATAGTAGGCGCGGACAGCGACGGCGGCGGCGTTGTCCCGGAAAGCCTTGAAAAATGCCTTAAGCAAATCAAGTCCGAAGGCAAAACGTGTAAATTTGTTTATTTAATTCCCGATTTTCAAAATCCTTCCGGCGTTACCATTACGCAGGAACGCAGAAAAAAAATTCTGGAAATCATAAAAAAATATAACACGGTGCTTGTGGAAGATTCGCCTTACCGCGCAGTGCGCTTTGAAGGCAATGCGCCGGACACTTTTTATCATCTGGACGGCGGCAAGGGCAATGTTATTACGCTTTTTACGTTCTCAAAAGTTTTTGTGCCCGGCTTCAGGCTCGGTTATATAGCCGGCCCAAAAGAGGTTATCAGGAAATTTGTTATATTAAAGCAGTCCATGGACCTGTGCTCGTCTAAAATTTTGCAGCTTGCGACAATGGAATATCTGCGCAACGGCCGCCTTGAGCCGCATATAAAACGCGTTGTGTCAATTTATAAAGTTAAACGCGATTTAATGATTAAAGCGCTTAAAAAATATATGCCCGCCGGCGTTAAATGGACGGAACCCGCAGGCGGATTATTTTTGTGGGTGGAACTGCCCAAAAATATTGATACGGAAAAAATGTTTCCCACGGCTATAAAAAATAAAGTGGCCTATGTAATAGGCTCCGCGTTTTACCACGACGGCAGCGTCAAAAATAATATGCGTCTTAATTTTTCCTACGCCACCCACGAGGAAATTGACGAGGGCATAAAACGCCTCGCCGCCGCTATAAAAGACTACGCAAAATAGATTGAGGCATGACCCGTCTTCGCTGCGCTACGACGCGGTTATTTGCTTTCAGCAAATAAAAACGCCCCCGGTATTGTGACGGGGGCGTTAGTTCACTGGTGTACTCATCATGACTCCGCTTTTGTTTTACTGTTCTTCCTATCGGGCCTTAGCGCCATAATCCGGTGCATCCACCAAGATTTACGGCAGCCGGAAAGAGAAGAACTCAGTTTACTCCGCGGCGTTTTGCCGCACCCTTTAGGGCGAACTTCTTAGTGATAGTATAAGCGTATTACGCAAACTGTCAAGACCCAAAAAAAATTATAAAAAATTGATTAACCCGTCTTCGCTTTGCTGCGGCGCGGTTATTTGCCCCGCGGGCAAATAAAAAAAGCCGAGGATGGGGTTTGAACCCACGACCTACGGTTTACAAAACCGTTGCTCTACCAGCTGAGCTACCTCGGCGTTAAGAATATTATAGAGTAAGATTACTTCAGGCGGGAAAAATTTTTTCACAGGATTTTGAGATGGATTTGAATTTTTCCGGTAGAGAGGTACATTTGCAAGGAACGCGCCGAGCGCGGCCATGTCCGAACGAACGGAAAAATTCAAAGACGCTCTAGTCCGAAGAAAAAAATTGCGGGGACAGGATTTGAACCTGTGATCTCAAGGTTATGGGCCTTGCGAGATACCGGGCTTCTCTACCCCGCAATCTTATTATAGCATTTTTAAATTTCTGACGCGCGGGCAAGAATTTTTGCCGCGTCCCGCATACTGTCTTCGCCGCGCCGCGCGAGGGCGGAAAGTTCCAGAACTTTTTTTATACCTCGGCGCGCGGCGTATTTTAATTTATTTTTTCCGCATATAAAAATTATTTCTTTTTTATATTTTTTTGCCAGTTCCACCGCCGCGCCGGGCGCTTTGCCCATAAAAGTCTGCGCGTCAAGACAGCCTTCGGTAATTATGACGCGGCCGGATTTTTTTATTTCGTTTTCAATTTTTAATTTTTTGAAAATAAAGCGCGCGCCCGGCGTAATTTCCGCGTTTAAAAATACATATAATCCGGCGGCTATTGCGCCGGCCGCGCCCGCGCCGGGCACGCGGCCTACGTCGCGGCCTAAAGATTTTTTTATGACGCGCGCGTAATTTTTAAGCGCGGCCGCAATTACTTTTACTTCTTGCTTTGTCCTGCATTTCTGCGGGCCGAAAACCGCGGCTGACCCGCGCGGGCCCAGCAGCGGATTTGTGACGTCAGTCAAAGCAAAAAATTTTACGCCGCTTAAGTTTAAGGGGGGAACGTCAATATTTTTTAATTTTAAAAGCCCTGCCGCGGCGGCGGGAATATTTTTTTTGCCGTCATGGAATTTTACGCCCAGCGCGGCCGCGCAGCCCGCGCCGCCGTCGTTGCACGCCACGCCGCCCAGGCCTATGTAAAAATTTTTTACGCCCAGTTTAAGCGCGCGCGCTATCATTTCCCCGACGCCGTAGGAAGTGGAAACAAGCGGTTTTAAATCGCATTTTTTTATGCCGCCCAGCCCGCATATTTTTGCGGTTTCTATGACGGCGGTTTTGCCGTCCGGCAGCAGCAGAAACGGCGCTTTATGATAAATGCCGTAAGCGTCGCGTACTGATTTTTTTATTATTTTCGCGGCCGGCGCGGCGGATTTAAAAACGTCAATAATTCCGTCCCCGCCGTCTGAGATAAGCATGAGTTTGGAAGAAGCCCCCAAATTTTTTTGTATTATTTTTCCGGCGTCTCCGGCGGAGAGGGAGCCTTTAAAAGCGTTTGCCAGGATTAACGTTTTCATTAAAATTTCCAGCTGGCTTTGAGCATGGCGGAATAATAACCCGAGGGCGACCCTTTCAAATCCCCGCCGCGTGTCGCGCTGTAGTAGCGGCCTTCAAGGCCGAGCGACGTATCGCCGAATTTCCTTTCAACGCCTAGGCCGGCGGAGCCTACAAAACCTGACGACGACGCTTTTGCGCTTGTATAAACCGGCTGCGCCGGGTCTGTGGAATCAGTTGAGCGCAGGTTTATGCTTGAACTTTCATAACCTGCGGACGCGGTAATATACGTCTGAAATGCGGATTTTGGCGTAAGATAATAATTTGCAACCAGGTTAAAATGGAACATTTGTCCGTCGGTATTTACAAGGGCAGCCGGCGCGGAATTAAATTTGCTCTTAGGTATTGAGGCAAGCATAAACCCGGGGCCAAGCCACAAATTTGTTTTAAACAGCCGCCACAAATATTTTATATCCGCGCCCACGCCCATGCCGCCCACATCGTTTTGTCCGTTATTAACTTTAAATTTATTATTTACCACGCCCGCTTCAACGGCCACGTAACGCCGTTCTGAGACGGAAGCGGCCGCGGCGGCTGTTTTCTTCTCTCGGGATTGTTTTTCTTGTTTGGCGGATTTATTTTCTTCAGGTTTTACCGCGGGCTGGGCAGGTGTCGGCGCGCGGTAAACTTCCCGCGCTTCGGGCGCGGCCGTTACCGGCGCGGCCTGGGCCGGCGCGCTGCCGCGCACGACGGTATACTCAACAACGTCCGGCGCGGGCGCGGATTTTGCCGCAAAGGCGCGGTCCAAATCCTCGTCAAAAGAAATGCCGGTGGCCGCGGTTTCCTTGGCGCGGGAGTCTGTGTTTTTGGCGTTGTCGGCAAGCGTTTGCTCAACGTATTTTTTCTGCTTTTCGGCGGACTCGTAGTCGTACACTTCAATAGCGTCAATTTTAGGCATGTCCACGTTCACATATCCGCCGTCTGTTTTTACGCGGACGTTGAACTGCGTAATATCTTCCACCGCGCCTATAATTTCCCCGCCGCCTTTTAAAAGTATGCGCTGTTTGTCCGGCAGCTCTTCAACGATATCGCGCTGCGCGACGGTAACTACGCCGTATTTAGTTTTAAAATTTAAAGTATATTGCCCGCGTTCCACAATCTGTCCCGTCAGTATTGTCCCGTTTTTAAGGCGCAAAGCTTCCGCGCCCGCTGTTGCGGCGCAACAAAAAAGGACGATAATGAGCAGAAATTTTTTGAGCATAAAATGCAACGGGGCGCCGGAGCGCCCCGTTAAACGCAAAAATTATTTGCGGTTTTCTTCTTTATCGTCTTTGAGAAGACGTTTTATTTTGCGAAGAACTTTGCAGATTTTTGCTATCGCGAGCATGACGAAGGTGGAAACTATTACAAACAGGACAAGGGCAATCATCTGCGGCAAAGCATCATAGCCTATCATACCCATTTTAGCGTATTTGAAGAATAAGCCAAGCTGCACGAGCATATAAATTGACGCCGCTACGCCCAAATAGAAAAACGCATAAAAAATACGCGTTAAACATTTGAGTTTAAACCAGTTATGCGGGAAAAATTTTTTATATTTGCAACAGCATTTGCCGTCCGCGCCCGAGGAACAGCAGCAGGATTTTCCCTCTTTTTTCTCTTCTTTTTTTTCTTCAGCCATAAATTCCTCCATATATTAATCAACTATTGCGGCAATAATCAATAAGTTCCTGCGCGTGTTTAAAACCCGCGGTCATCTTGCCGCTGATACTACCTAACATTCTAGCAATTTCTGACGTTCTTGACTCGCCCTCAAGCCTTGTCAAAATGACGCGCGTTGTATTTTTAGAGCTTATTTTATTTACGTTAAAATGCGCCGCGCCGAAGGCCGCCACCTGCGGCAAGTGAGTTACGCATAGCGTCTGCCTGCCGGCGGAAACGGCGCGCAGTTTTTCGCCCACTTTTAAGCCGGTCGCGCCGCCTATGCCGGCGTCAATTTCGTCAAACACCATAACGGGCACGGTGCCCGCCAAAACAGTTTTTAGGCCCAGCATTACCCTGCTCATTTCCCCGCCGGAGGCTATGTTTTTGAGCGGTTTTAAACTCTGGCCCGGGTTTGGGGAAAATAAAAATTCCACGCTGTCCGCGCCCGTAGCGCCGACGGACTCTTCTTCAAAAATAATATCCGTTTTAAATTTAACTTCGGAAAATCCCAGCGGCTTTATTTCCGCAATTACGCGCGCGTCTAATTTTTGCGCGGCGTTCACGCGTTTTTCATGCAGCACCATGGCGCCGGTTAAAAGTTCTTCTTTTACGGCGGAAAGCTGAGCGCGCAGCTCCGCCTCTTTTTCTTCCGAGAAAGACAGGGAGTCAATTTGTTTTTTTAACTCTTCCGCTTTTGCCAGCACGTCTGAAATCTCAGGGCCGTACTTGCTTTTCAGTTTTGCCGTTTTCTGCTGGCGGGAAAGCATGTCGTCAAGCGTCTGCGGGTCAACGCTTATATGCTCTTTATAGTCGTAAACCGCGGCCGCGCCGTCCTCAATTGAGCGCAATGCGCTTTCAAGCTCGGAGAGCATCGGGCGCAGAGTTTCGTCCAGCTCGCACATGTCGCGCAGATTTTTTAACGCTTTGGACAAAGTGTCAATGCCCGCGGCTTCGCCCTCGTACAAAAACTGATAGGCGTTTTCAGCCAGTTCTTTTAATTTACCGGAGTGTTTTAGCTTGGGCAGCGCGTTGTCAATTTCAATGTCTTCGCCCGGTTTTAAGGCGGCGTCCGTTATTTCTTTATATTGGAAATTATATAAATCAAGCAGTCTTTCCTTTTCCGCTTTGCTTAAACTGAGCGCGTTTATTTTGGCCAGAATATCCTGCATATCGGCGTAAAGCTGCGAGACGTGCAAAACGTCTTTCTGCGTTTTTGCAAACCTGTCAAGCATTGCCAGATGTTCTGATGATTTGAGAAGAGTATGATGGTCCTGCTGGCCGTGAAAGTCAACCAGAAATTCGCCCAGCGCGGCCAGCGCGCCGGCGGGGACAAGCGTGTTTCCTATAAAACCGCGCGTCTTGCCTTTTGCGTCAAGTTCTCTTTTTAAAGTAACCGCGTTTCCGCTGATTTTATATTCCTGCAAAAATTTTTTAGGCAAATCCTCCGTCTCAAAAACCGCGGCGACTGACATGTTTTGCGCGCCCTCTTTAAGCATGGAAAGGCCCGCGCGCGCGCCAAGCGCAAAACCCAGCGCTTCAATAATTATGGATTTGCCCGCGCCCGTTTCCCCGCTGAAGACGTTCAGGCCGGCGGATAAATCCAGATTAATGTCGTCTAAAATCGCGAAGTTTTTAATTTGCAGGTTTTTAAGCATCAGCGGTTGCCCCACTTTAACTTTGAGTTTAAAGTTTTAAGGAAATCGTTCCCTTCCGCCTGTAAAAGTTTTATTTTGTGGCGGCCGGTGGAAATTAAAACAGAGTCGCCGGATTCAACGATATACGTAATTTGGCCGTCAATGTTGACGGTGGCGTAGTCGCCGTCGCGTTTATAGCGCGGCGTGAGCAGAATCTGCGCGCTGCCCTGCAGCACGAGCGGCCGCTGCGTAAGCGAGTGCGGGCAAATTGGCGTGAGCAGAATAACGTCAACCTCCGGCGCTATAACCGGGCCGCCGGCCGCAAGGGAATAGGCGGTGGAACCCGTCGGCGTGGACGCTATAATTCCGTCCCCGAAATATTTGTGTTCCTGTTTGCCGTCAAGGGACATTTCCAGCGTAAACGCCCGCGCGCCGCCGGTTTTGATGACGCAGTCGTTAAAAGCGGCCTGCTCTTTGACGGTATATTTGCCGTCTTTAAAAATGCTGACTGACAGCAGTGAAATATCCTGCCCGCTGTAACGGCCGCGTATGACTTGGTTTAAAATTTCTTTATAGTCCGAAAGGTCCGCGCCCGTCAGGAAACCGAGGTTGCCGGCGTTTAACCCGAACAGTTTTATTTTTTTGTGCACGATATTGCGGCCCGCGTTTAAAACCGTGCCGTCCCCGCCGACGGTTATGACAAGATCCGTATTTTCTTGCGTAATGCCGCCGCAGTCGTCATAGACAAGGGCGTTCGCGCCCTCACCGGCCAGAAATTTGGCGACGGTTTCTGCCACCGCGCGGTTATGCGGTTTCTCTTTATTATAATACAGCGCGATATTTTTAAATATGAGCATAATAAAATTCTATCAAAAATATTGTTTAAAAAGGCCGTCCTTTAAGGCGGCCTTTTTTACGGTTAAAATATTTTGCCCGTTGGCAGTTTTTCGTATTTTTTTACGCGGAACATTTTCAGCCGGTCTTCGTCAATGCCCGTGCGGCTGAAAAATACGTGCTCTATCGCGCTGGCGGGCAGGATATAATTGCCGCGCTTTACGCCTTTGGGGTCAGCTTTGATGTCCAGCCAGACGCTCCAGGTTTTGATGTCGGTAAAATCCGGCATTTCAAGTTCCGCCGCGGCGCGGGTCAGGCGGCGTTTGTCCGAATAATCGCTGCCAGCGACAACGCCGCTGTGATAGCCGTTTCCTTTGGCGGCTATGACGTCTTTGTGCGTGTCCCCTATAATAAAAACATTCTCCGGCGCGAATTTGGTTTTAAAATATTTTTCCGCGTGTTTTACTCCGCGCGCGAGCATTTGCGTTCTGTCCGCGCTGTCTTCGCCGAAGCCGCCGGTTTTAAAATATTTTTCCAGCCCGCACGGTTTCAGTTTTATAAAAGCCGCTTCTTTAAAATTGCCGGTGCCGAGGGCCAGGCAAATATTTTTTTGTTTTTGCAGAAAATCCAAAAATTTTACCACGCCTTTTATAAGTTTATGCGTGCCGGCGGCGACGCACGTCTTAACTTCCGCCGGAAGGCATTTTAAATATTCGGCTTTTAACGCGGCCAGTTCGGCGGGTTTTATTTTGCGGCCCAGGGTAATTTCAAAAACCGTCGCGAAATTTTTGCTGTCCGTGTTGCCGTTTATAACCGTTAAATCATACTCCGGCGTTTTGCCGTATAAATTTTGCACGGCTTTGTCCAAAGCCTTTTTGCCGGACATTCCCGACGACAACAGCGTTCCGTCCAAATCAAATAATATCAGCTTTTGCATTTTTTTTATGTTCCTTTCTTATAATCATTGAAATCCAGTACGCGCCGGAAAACGCCAGCGCAAGACCCGCGACCTGATACCAGTGCGCGCTTTCCACGCCCAGCAGCACGGAGAGGACAAAAGTAAGTATCGGGTAAGATAAAATTACCGCCGTCGCTTTGCCCAAATCCATGCCGCGTATGGCCATGTACCACAGCGGCTGCGTCATGCCGTAATACAGAGTGCCCATGAAAAATAAAAATATATAAGTCTGCGGCGCGTTGATAAAAAATAATTTTCCGGACAGCGCGAAAAAAATTACTATGGGAATCATTGCAAGTCCGGCGTAGAACATTCTTGCGCCGGCTATAAAAACCGGCGGCAGGTCTTTTGGCAGTTTTTTTGCGAAAATATGGCTGATTTGAAACATCCACGGCGTGCAAATGACAATCAAATCTCCGGTCCAGCGGGGGGAAAACTTTTCATTGGCTAAAATAAACAGCACGCCCAGCACGACGAGCGCGCTGCCGCCCAGCTGGCCCAAAGCCGGTTTTTCTTTCAAAAAAATAAAGGATAAAATAAGCGAATATAAAATTTCCACCTGGTTTAAAATAGCGGCGTTTGACGGAGTGGTATATTGCAGCGCAAAAAACATGGCCGTAAAAGGCAGCGCGGTGCCGAACAGCCCGAGCATAAGAAGATGCGGGAAAAGTTTTTTTTCAAACAGTTTTCCCCAAAGCCCGCGGTACGTAAAAACCGGCGCGTAAAACAGCCACGCGAAACAGCAGGACAAAAAAACCATAAGCGACGGCGCAAGAAATTTTGTCCCGAAGCCGCCCGCAATAGGCCACATGCCGGTAAAAAGCCAGTTGCTCCAAAGCGCTACAAGAGGTGACATTAAACCGCTCCTTATTTTATTTAAGCTATTTCTTCCGACGGATTTTCAGCGCTTTTACTTTGTTTTTTTACAAGCCTTGTTACCCAGAACGCGCCGGCAAAAGTTAATATTAAACCCGCGGCCTGATATAAATGCGGCTGCTCAAAACCGAGCGCGACCGACAGTATAAAAGACCCCGCCGGATAAGACAAAATTATTGCCGTGACTTTGCTTAAATCTATGTTTCTTATAGCAATATACCACAGCGTCATGGCCAGGCCGTACTTGAAAAACCCCGTCGCGGCTATGACGAGCCAGCCCTGCAGACCCGGT
>JAIRUU010000065.1 GCA_031254225.1 Candidatus Elusimicrobium euhamitermitis | reverse complement strand
ACTCCGCCGGAATAAATTTGGGGGAAAGGCGGTTTCTGCCGGCTTTAAATATTCTTTTTATGGTCGGGGCTCTTGCGGCGGTTTATGGTATTTTACAGGCGTGCGGCATAGAATTTTTTTGGCCGAGGTCATTTAACGCCGGCGTTATAAGCACTTTCGGCAATCCTAATTTCCTGTCCTGTTTTTTGCTTTTGCTTATTTTTCCTCTTATATATTATTCTTTGCAGGACACAAAATATAAATATTTTTATCTCGCGGGACTAATAATTTATTTATTATTTATCTTGATAAGCGGCGCGCGCTCTTCAATAGGCGCGCTTGTGCTGGGCGGCGCGGGTATGATGTTTTATAAACCCCTGCGTACGCAGATTGCTGAAAATAAAAAAATAGTTTTTGTTTTTCTGCTCTTATTTCTTTTTACATTTTTTATTTTGCCGTCAAAATCCAAAAACGTATTAATTTCAAAAACCGCGGAGCAGGTTAAAATTATTCGGGGAGATAAAAACCCGCAGTCTTACGCACAGCGTAAAATGTTGTGGCTCAGCGCGGTTAATATTTTTGAATCTTCGCCGGCGTTCGGCAGGGGTTTTGGCAATTTTGCTCTGTATTACGGTTTTGAACAGGGCAAAATGATTTTTGATAATCCGTCCATGCAGTTGTACCGCGTGCAAAGTTATAATACGCACAATTTTATATTGCAGCTTGCGGCGGAAAGCGGTATTTTCGGCCTGCTGGCTTTTGCCGCGTTGTTTACGGTTTTCGTTTATTATCAAAAACGATATTTTAAAAATAAAGAAAAAAAAGATATAGTGTTTTTTCTAGCGCTTTCCATGATTGCTTTTATGGCGGACAACATGCTTAACATAACTTTTTTTGTTGCCGCGCCGGCTTTTGTATTTTATTTTTTTACGGGCATATTATCGTCAGAGATTATGCCGGAGCGACAGATTTACGTTAACCGGTATTTCAAGCTGGTTTGCGTTGTTTTGCTTGGGACTTTTATTACGGTAAGCGTAAAAATATTTTTTTCATCCGTATACCAGCTTGACGGTTTTAAACTTTATTTGTCAAAAAATTTCTACGCGGCGCAGCGGGATATAAATCAATCTGTAAAAATTTATAAAGGCAATTATGAGGGTTGGTTTTTAAAAGGGAATAATGAAACCGCCCTTGGCGATAATACGGCCGCTTTTGAAAGTTATGTTCGCGCTGCGCGCCTTAATCCCAGTTACGACGAGCCGGTATTCAATGCCGCGGCAACCGCAAGCGCTCTGCAAAATTATATGGACGCGGAAAAATACGCGCTCGCCGCGCTGCGCTTAAACCCGGGAAGAGAGTTTTCATATATTATTTTGGCTGACGCAGTCTCAAAAAATATTTCTATGACCGCGGAAAATGAAACATATCTTTTACATGCTTTATCTTTATTCGGTGATAATATGACGCTCTGTCAAAGCATCGGCGATGCTTTTGTCCGAACGGATAAAAATAAAGCCGTTAAAATTTTAGAGTCATGCGCCGCGGCGGATACTCTTGATAAAGCGATACTGTTAAGATTAAATGAACTTTCCCCGTCAAGCAAAATCATCCCGCAGGCTTCTTTGGCGCAGTCTCTTTACACAATCCTGTCAAAAGAGGTTTCGCCTTCGGAAAAAGTTATTTCCGGCGTGGAACTTTACGCGCGGCAATATCCGCAGGACCCTAATGCCGCGCTTTTGCAGGCGCGCGCGGCGTATAATGCGGGCCGATATGACGACGCGCTGGAAATTTTATCCGCCGCCGTCTCAAAATATCCGCAAAATGCTTCCTTAAAAATCGCGCTTGACAATACGGCGCGTAAAAAATTTGACAAAAAATAATAACCTGTGATATACTAAACGCCGGAGAGTCGTCAAAATCATAAGGGCAATGCCCTTAGGGGTTTGGATGACTCTTTTTTATCAGACGGCAGCTCTGCCGTATCATCGTCCAGCCCTTCCAGAAGGAGTTTTTAAATGGACGAAATAATGCAATCCATCAAAGAATTAAGAAAAACTTTAGAAAATAAAATTGATTCCTGCATCACTAAAGAAAAAGCGGAAAATATTGTAACCGATATTATCAATAATCTGCACCCGGCGCAGAGAAAGGCCGTGGTGCCTTCTTCCGCTGATGAAGTTTTGGAGCGGTTTGCCGAGTTTTCAAAATCTTCCAAAAATGCGCCGGAAACGCCGTGGACAAGCGAATACGGCAGGAAATTCGGCGGTATGAAAAACTTTCTGCTCGCCGCAAAAGACAGAAACTTTTTTGCCGAAAACGGCAAAGCCGTTCTTTCCGAAAGCGGCGTGAGCGGCGGGGGCTATCTTGTCCCGTCGGATTTTTCAAACACAGTCGCCCGCATTATGGGTGAAATTTCTCCGGTAATGCAAATAGCAAACGTCATGCCCATGGGGTCATGGAAACGCCAGCTGCCTAAACAGACGGCAAATCTTACCGTCGGCTGGGTGGCGGAAAACGGCATACGCGGCGTAACAAACCCTGCGTTCGGACAGATTGAGCAGGTGGCAAAAGTGCTTGCCACAGTC
>JAIRUU010000063.1 GCA_031254225.1 Candidatus Elusimicrobium euhamitermitis | reverse complement strand
GAACGAAAAATCAGCCTCTTCCCCCGCGGACCTGTTTGTGTCTATTGAAAAAAAACTGTGCCCGCCGAGCAGGTTTTCTATAGAGCTTACCACAAATTCCGCTTCGGCTTTGTCAGTAGGAGCGGCGTGTATAATAATTTTTTCGTGAGGCTTGTTATATTTTGCGGTTATGTTGAATGAGTCAACTATCTGGTTTGAAGCGTTGACGATAGTTCCGGTTGAACGATAATTATTTTTTAAATTAACTGTTTCCGCGTCGGGATAATCTTTTGTAAAGTTGTTGAAAAATTTTGAATCGCCTCCCCTGAAACCGTAAATTGCCTGATTTGGGTCCCCTATAACGCACAAATTTCCGCCGGAGGAGGCCAGCAGTCTGATTAACTTGTACTGGTTTTCGTCAATGTCCTGATATTCGTCCACGGAAATATACTTGAAGCGGTTTTGGTAAGCTTCGGCGATATCGGGATTTTCGGCCAGCAGTTTTAATGTGAGAATTATCAAATCGTCAAAACTCAGCGTGTTATCAGATTTGGACAAATTTATTTCTTCTTTGCTTGCCACTCTGAAATCTTCGCTCAGACCAGCATTATCGGCGTTTTCCTTTAAAATTGAAAAACACAATGAATGAAAAGTATGGACTCTGATATTTAAATATTTTTCAGGCAGCAGCAGTTTAAGCCGCTCCAGCATTTCGCCCGCTGCTCTGTGCGTAAAAGTTACGGCAAGGCAATTTTCTGCCGGAATATTATTTTCTGAAATCATATAAGCCAGGCGTTTTGTCAGCACCGTAGTCTTTCCGGAACCGGGCCCCGCTATTATTAAAAGCTGCTTCTGCGCGTTTTTTACTACGCTCAACTGATATTCGTCAAGTCCGGACAATATTGCATTTTTCGGCGCGGGGGGAGTATCAAAAGTGCGGCTTGGATAATCCGGTTCAGATATATTTTTTTTAGGCGGGGGGACAGGCTTTTTCTCATTTTTCGCCGGTTTTGTACGCAGCGGCATATCAAACATCAGATTAGTATTTTCCAGTTCTCGCTGTTCAAATAATTTTATTGCCCCGTATTCGCCGTCATAGCCCGCATGTCTTATAACTTTGCCTTGTCTTAACCGCGATATTGCCTCCCCCAGGAGCGAAGAATGACGTTTTGATATTTCTTCCACGGGGATATCTCTTAATATAGACAGCTCAGGACCTAATTTTTCTATTAAATTTTCATACGTATTGGTTACCGCATTGCTGGCAACTCCTACCTGCATAATTTCCGAAAGAATTTCCTCTAAAGGCACAAGGCTGAAAGCTTTTCCGGCGTTCGGCGGGATTATCAAATTTTTCTCTTTGCGGTCAGCCAGTTCGTTAACCCTGTGCATCACGCCTATTGTCAGCGGTTTGCCGCATACGGGGCAAATGTTGTTAAGTTTTTTTGTTTCTTCCGGGCTCAGGCAGACATTACATTTCCTATGCCCGTCTTCATGGTATTTTCCTTCCTCGGGGAAAAATTCCACCGTGCCGACGTAGCCTTTGCCTGTCTGCAGCGCTTTGCTGACGGAGAAATAATCTGGCTCCGTATCAAAAACAGTGGCTTCGCGCGCGAGTTTGGAGGGGGAATGAGCGTCGGAATTTGACACCAGTCTGTATTTGTCCAGAGACGAGACGCGCCAGTTCATTTCCGGATCAGACGACAAACCCGTTTCCACCGCGAAAATATGATTCGCAAGGTCCCCGTAACACTCTTTTATGGAATCAAAACCGGAGCGGGAGCCTAAAACGGAAAACCACGGCGTCCATATATGCGCCGGAATTATGTACGAGCCTTCGCCGGACTCTAAAACTGTTTCAAGCAGATTTCTTGAATCCAGCCCGAGTATCGGGCGGCCGTCGGAAGATATATTGCCTATCGCGGAAAGTTTTTGCCGCAGGTTTTCAGCGCTTTTGAAATCAGGGACAAATACGACGTGGTGGACTTTTCTTGTTTTTTCGCTTTTTTTATATATGGTTGAAATTTCAACGGACAGCAAAAATCTTACGGGCTGGTTGCTTTTGAGGACTTGCCGTTCAATGTCGTCCCTCAGCTTGTAAACGCCGGCGCCGGCGGGGACAAGTTTTTCTTTTATTTCGTTAAACCACGCCGGGTGGGTAAAATCGCCGGTTGATATGAGCGTCAGCCCTTTCTTTTGGGCCCATACGGCAAGCTCTTCCAAATTACAGCTTTTGCTTGTCGCGCGCGAATATTTTGAGTGGATGTGCAAATCCGCATAGAAAAACATTGAAAGTCCTCATAGTTTTTAAGTTAAAAAATTATATCAAATTAACAGCGGTTTACAGGCAGTTTTTATTCGCTTATTAGTATAAAAAAATTCCGAAATATTTTTAATAATATAATACTATTATATAAGAAGCATTTTTACAGAAAAGAATTTTTAAACAAGGGGCGATACATATGAAATGGGCGCAGGGAACATTAGAAGATATCTTTAAAACTTTATACACGGACCCGCAAAAAGGCCTTACCGATAAACAGGCGGCGGAGATACAGTCGGAAAAGGGTTTTAATGAATTTGAAGAAGAGAAAAAAGAAAGTATTTTTGTAAAAATACTTCACTCTTTATCAGACTTGACGACGATAATCCTTTTGGTCGCCGCCGCAATTTCAGGTTTTTTAGCCGTAACTACCAGCGAGGGATATGTTGAGCCCGTAGTAATTTTAGCTATAGTCATAATAAATTCCGTATTGAGCCTGCGGCAGGAAATGGGGGCGGAAAAAGCGCTTGAAGCCCTTAAAAACATGAACGCCGACACAACCGTGGTAATAAGAAACGGCGTCAAAGCAGAGCTTGACGTAAAACAGCTTGTGCCGGGCGATATACTTGTGCTGGAAGCGGGGGATAAAGTGCCGGCCGACGCGCGGATAATAACAAGCGCGGCTTTGAAAGTTGACGAGGCTGTTTTAACCGGCGAAAGCGTGCCCGTGGAAAAAGACGCCGGCGCGAAAATTGAAGATAACGCTACTTTGGGCGACAGGCTTAACATGCTTTTTTCAAGCTGTCTTATAACTAACGGAAGGGCAACGGCCGTCGTGGTTAACACGGGCATGAACACGGAAGTCGGCAAAATAGCCGGCATGTTAAATGAGACAAAAAAATCCAAAACTCCTTTGCAGAAAAGACTGTATTCAATAGGCAAGGTAATGACGGCGGTGGCTCTGCTTTCCGCGGCTTTGCTTTTGGCCATGGGTCTTATGCGCGGCGAAAATCTGAAAGATATGTTTATGCTTGCCGTCGCTTTGGCCGTAGCCGCCGTTCCGGAAATACTGATGGTAATAGTGACGATAACTCTCGTGTACGGCATTCAAAATATGGCAAAGAAAAACGCCGTCGTGCGCAAAATAAACGCGGTGGAAACGCTTGGCAACACTTCCGTCATATGTTCTGACAAAACAGGCACTCTTACGCAAAATAAAATGACGATAAAATCCGTCTGGGCCGTCGGAAACGAGCCTAAAAAAGCGGACGATAATTTTGACGCTGCGGAGACTCATCTTCTTACTATATTAAGCCTTGCAAACGATGCTGTTATAGAAAACTCCGGCGGCCAGGAAAAGGCGATAGGCGACCCTACCGAAACCGCCATAATACGCCTCTTACACGATAAAGGCACGGATAAAAAAGAACTGATTGAAAAATATCCGCGGGTTTTTGAAATACCTTTTGATTCGGAAAGAAAACTTATGACGACGGTGCACCATCTTGCGGCCGGCGGATATCTTTCAATAACCAAAGGCGCGGTGGACAAAATTCCCGTTACCGGCGCGGTTTCCAAAGAAGAGATAATGAAAGTCCATGACGGGTTCGCGGCCTCCGCGCTGAGGGTTATAGCCGTGGCCGAAAAACATTATGACGAACTTCCCAAAGATTTAAGCGTTAAAGAGCTGGAAAAAGACCTGAAGTTCGTCGGGCTAATAGGCATGATAGACCCGCCGAGGGAAGAAAGCATGCAGGCCGTGGCTTACGCAAAAAAAGCGGGAATAAAAACCGTTATGATAACCGGCGACCACGCGGTGACCGCGGCGGCCATAGCCGCCGAAATAGGCATACTCGGAGAAGGCGATAAAGCGGTTTCCGGCGAAGAACTTGATAATATGACCGAGGAAGAGCTTGTAAAAAACGTAAGGCAATACGCCGTTTACGCAAGGGTCAGCCCCGAAGACAAAATAAAAATAGTCAAAGCCTGGCAGGCAAATAAAGAAGTCGTGGCTATGACCGGCGACGGCGTTAACGACGCGCCCGCGCTCAAAGCGGCGGACGTGGGCACCGCGATGGGCATAACCGGTACGGACGTTTCAAAAAGCGCGGCGGATATGATTTTGACCGACGACAACTTCGCCACCATCGTCGCGGCCGTAAAAGAAGGAAGAACGGCTTATGATAATATAAGGAAAACCGTTTACTTCCTTTTAAGCTGCAATATTTCGGAAATATTTATAATGATTCTGGCTTTTGCCGTTAACTGGGGCAAACCGCTGGCCGCGCTGCAGCTGTTATTTATTAACGTCGTGGCGGACGGCATACCCGGTTTTGCGCTGAGCAGAGAATTTTCCGAAGATGATTTAATGGACAGAAAGCCGATACCGGTGGGCACAAGCGTTTTCGCGTACGGTTTTGCCAGAAGAATAATGGTCATGGCAGTCACGTTTACCGTCATAACGCTTGCCGGTTTTTATATGGGCAAATTCGTTAATATAAGCGCCGTCGTTGAGCCGTCCGCGGAACTGGGGCAGACCATGGCGTTTTTGGGTTTAGGTTTTTCTTCGGTCATACATATCTTTAACGTAAGAAGCACGGGGAAATCAATTTTTAAACTGGGCTGGACGTCAAACGGCCCGCTGTTTTGGAGCGCGATGCTTTCGCTGGCGATATTATTTGCCGTCGCTCTGATAAGGCCAGTGGCCAACGTTTTTTATCTTGTTCCGATAAGTTTTACGCACTGGATTATCGTAATATTCTTATCTGTTTTTCCTCTTGCGGTCGTTGAAACGCAAAAATATTTTTTGCGCGTTATCCCCGCAAAGGCCGTAAAATAAACCGGTAAAACCTGTTTTAGACTGCGCGGACAACAATTATAAAAAATAAATATTGCAGCTTTTGCTGCCAGTGACCGCCGCGGCTATTGTACAATTATTATTTGAAAATTTTAATACTCCGCCCATGCTTTTGCACACTTTGTTGGCCGTCGTATCGTCTGTTTTTGCGCCGCAGTATGCCTGATTGGGATAATCTGAGTGATCAAGATATAATCCGTATGAGTTTATTATGTTGCCGGACTGGTCCATGATATAGCTTGCCACGTCCATTCTGCCTGTACTGCCTTGGGACAAAAGGTCATAATATATTCCGTCGCACAATAAGACGCCGCCGCTGATAGTTGTCTGGCAGTTTGGCAGCTGCAGGCTTTCATACATATTGGTAGTGTCGGCGTAAGCTCCGTTTTCAAGATAGTAAATTTCGGTGTTTATTTTCATTGCTTTGACGTTTGGCATTGTTCTTGCAACTTTTGCTTTTGCGACGGAAATACTGTACTGCGGCAAAGCTATCGCGGCAAGTATGCCTATTATAAGCACGACGACTAATAGTTCTATCAAAGTGAAGCCTTTTCTCATAAAATACCTTTCCTTGTTATACATATAGGTAAAGTATAAAAAATTCGCTTCAGACGGACAAGATAATAGCCAAACTATTGTTTTATAATCTAAAATAACTATATTGGTGGGAAAAAATTTGTGGCGCCGACAAGATTTTGCAGCCGCGGCTGCGGTTTGCGCCGGAAGTTATTTTAGTCGGGAAACAGTTTAATTCCGCGCGGCGTCGTCATTTAAAAGTTTTTCAAAATCCGCCGACGGGAGCGGGCGGGAAAAAACATATCCCTGGGCCAAGTCGCAGCCTATGCTTTTTAAAAATTCAACCTGCTCTTTTGTCTCAACGCCTTCGGTAACAATAACGCAGCCCAGTTTTTTAATCATTTCCACGGTGCTTTGTATAATCTGGCGCATACGCGCGTTGCCTTCTCCGCCGGTAAGAAATTCTTTGTCCAGTTTTACGCAGTCAAAATGTAAATCTTTAAGAATGTTAAGGGAAGAATATCCCGCGCCGAAATCGTCCATAGCCACGGTAAACCCGCGCGCGTGAAGTTCGTCCAGAACGTCGCGCATAATCTCCCTTTTGTCAAAAGCTATGCTTTCGGTAATTTCCAGTTCTATCGGTTCGTGCGGCAGGTTATAGCGGTCCAAAATTTCCGTCACTGAATTTATAAAATTATGGTCTTCCATATGCAAACGCGAAAAATTTACGCCGACGGGGACCACACGTTTTCCCTCTTTTATTCTGCGGGCAAGCAGTTTAACCGTTTCTTCCAAAATAAACATATCCAGTTTCAGCACAAAGCCGTTTTTCTCAAACACCGGAATAAATTTATCCGGCGGTATAAGCTTCTGCCCGTCCTGCCAGCGCACCAGCGCCTCCGCGCTTTCAATGCGGCCGGTTTGGAAATCATATTTAGGCTGCAGAAATACTTTGAACTGTCCTCCGGCGAGCGCGGCGTTCATTTTGCTTTCAATGTCTGTTATAAGTTTAATCTGCTCGCGGTACTCGTCGTTATAAAATGCAAAGCTCTGCCCCGCTTTTTCACGGACGGAATTTAAAGCCATGTTCGCGCGGTCCATCATTATATAAAACGGCACGTCTTCATCTGCAAGATAAACGCCGGTTTCAACGGTTATGTCAAAACACAGTTTTTCGTCGTGGCAAAAATGTTTTATGCGGGTTAAAATTTTTTCTATCCTTTGGTCAAATTCCGCGCGGTCCGCGCAGGACATTAGAATCAGAAATCTGTCCGCGGAAGAGTGGCACAAAAGCTCGTCTTCTTTAATTTCTTCCCGCAAAATCTCCGCCGCGTGTACTAATATTTTGTCTCCCTGTTCAAAACCGTAAATATCATTTATGGCTTTAAATCTCCTTATATTTACCACGGTCAGAGTAAAAGGCGTTTTATTTTTCCTGAAAGCGGCGGCGTACCGCGGAAAGTGGAACTGGAAATAATTGTGATTGCCCAAACCCGTCACGTGATATATAAAACCCGTGCGGTATAGCGCCTGGTTATGCTGTCTGTAAACGTGTATGATAAACGCCAGTAAAAGCCCCAGCACAATAATAATTGACACGCACAAGAACACCGCGGTCATCAGCTGTTTTTGCGGGAGGTGCAGTATGTCCGTCATGGCGTGCGCCGTAAGCAGGTACCAGTTATTATAAGCTAAAGGAACGTATGCCAAAAGATAATCTCCGCCGCGCAAAGAGCATTTTACCGCGCCGCCGCGTTTTTGGTTTATATCCTGCAGCACGTCGGCTGGGCAGGCGGCGTTGTCTGATTTATTTGCCTGCCACATGTTAATGATATTGTCATGCGCGGCGCCGGAACGGTCCAATATAATTTCCCCGCCGGCGTCCGTGACAAACCACGGCGTAAAAACGGGCGGTAAATCCTTGCTGATAGTTTTATCATAAAACGTTGTAAGCCGGGAGCTGAGCAGAACTCCGGTTTTAACGCCTTTTCTGTAGACCGGCACGGCGGTTATAATTTCCTGTCCGTTTCCATGCACGTCTCTGGGCGCGGAAACATAATATTTATTGTCATAAACGGAGGATACTTCTTCCTCGGATAAAAAATTATTCCGCACGGAGCCGTCCGCAAAATACGCTTTGCCGTCCGGGAACTGGAACGCGACAAGCTCAAAACCGTTGCGCTTCTTTTGGCGGGACAGATACGACATTAGTCCGTAGGTGTTCTCCACGCGCGGCAGCCCTTCCAGCGATTCTCCTACGGAAGAGAGTACCTGCAGCTGAGAGTTGACCAGATTATCAAAATTCTCGGCCAGCTTCTGGTTTAAAGAAAACAGATTTTCTCTTTCTCTCTGCGCCAGCACGGAGTCCAAGTGTTTCCAATACATGACGACGCTTAAAGACACCAGGGCGGCGGCAATCAAAATCAGAAACACAATATGCTTAAAACCGGAAACTTTGAACATGTAAATTCCTTTACGTTTTAGCGGATTTACCTGATTAGTTTTAATTATATAACATTTAATGTTTTTGATTGCCGCATTATTTTGTATATTTAATACTTTCTAAAGAAACTGTTGACAAATAAATAATTTACTTATATACTATTTAAAACTGGAGGTCGTATGGATAATTTTGAACGGTACGGTATTTTGCAGGAAAAAGGGCGCAGGTACGAGAATATAATTTATGTCATGGCCATGATTTACGGCATGTTGGAGCGCGAGATTTCGGTTTATTTTCAAAAGTACAATTTCAGCGGCCCGAAGTTTAACATTTTAATGGTTGCGGCTTTCCAAAACGAAGGCAGAGGCATAAACCAGGTGGAATTAGGAAGGCGCCTGATTACGACGGCAGGCAACGTGACCAAACTGGTTGAAAGTTTATATAAAGACAAACTGATAACGCGCGCGCAGAATAAAAATAACCGCAGGGAAAATGTCGTAAAAATAACGCCGCGGGGCAGAGCGTTTATTGAAAAACTCTGGCCTGAATATGATAAATTATTAAAAAAACGGACTGATTTAATCTCCGCCGCCAATCAGGAAAGAATGTCCGGCATATTAAAAAATTGGTTTTTTGATTTGGATAAAATTTATAAGGAGCAAAAATGAAAAGCTTGCTAAGGATAATATTCAGACGGTCTTTTTTATCGTTTTATATAACCCAGTATCTGGGCGCGTTTAACGACAATTTATTCCGCAACTCCATGGCCCTTTTTGTAATGTACGGGTTAACGACAATGTCCAAGGGCGCAAAGAGCATTATTGTTTCGCTTGCGCTGGGGCTGTTCATGCTGCCGTTTTTCCTGTTTTCTTCCACGGCGGGCGAGTTTGCGGATAAATACCGCAAAGACCTGATGATAAAAATAATTAAATTCAGCGAACTGTTAAGCGTCGCTCTGGTAATTTTAGGTTTTCATTTTGAAAATCCGTATATTCTGCTTTTTGTTTTATTTTTAATGGGCACGCAGTCCGCCGCGTTCGGGCCTGTCAAATACAGCATTCTGCCCGACGTTTTGAAAGAGGACGAGCTTATTGCCGGCAACGGTCTTA
The DNA here is from genome assembly GCA_031254225.1 of Candidatus Elusimicrobium euhamitermitis. Classification (GTDB taxonomy): domain Bacteria; phylum Elusimicrobiota; class Elusimicrobia; order Elusimicrobiales; family Elusimicrobiaceae; genus Elusimicrobium; species Elusimicrobium euhamitermitis. The sequence continues at coordinate 12,472 of JAIRUU010000063.1, read as the reverse complement.
TTGAAGCCGGCACTTACGCCGCTATTTTGCAGGGTATTATAGTGAGCGGCGTAATAATGAATCTCCAGAGCGGCAGACTTTCAACGCTGTTTTTGTTAATCGGAGCCGTCGGCGTAGTGGGGGTTTTGGCAAGTTTGTTTATACCTAAAATAGCGGCCGCGTCGCCGGATATTACGATAAACAAAAATTTTCTGGCCGCCACGTGGAAAAATATTAAATTTATAAAACGCAGAAGAGAAATTTTCCTCAGCATTTTGGGTATATCGTGGTTTTGGCTGCTGGGCTCCGTATTTATTTCCCAAATGCCGTCTTTTGCAAAAGATATTTTGAACGGTGACGCTACCGTCCAGACATATTTATTTACTTTATTTTCCGCCGGTACGGGGCTCGGCGCAATAGTCTGCCAGTTTTTGTTAAAAGGCAAAGTAAGCAGCAAATATGTGCCTTTAAGCATTATTCTTATGACGGTGTTTATAGCGGACCTTGCTTTTGCGTCAAAACATTTTATCGCGCCTGAAACGGCGGTTAATTATAAAGTTTTGCTGTCCGCGTGGAGCGGGCGGAGAATATCACTGGATTTATTTTTCTTCGCGTTCCTCGGCGGGTTATACGTGGTGCCGTTAAACGCTTTGCTGCAAATGCTTGCGGGCGAAAAAATGCGCTCCCGCGTTATAGCCACCAACAATATCGTTAACGCTTTATTTATGGTGGCCGGCAGCGGCGTGTGCGCTGGGTTGTTCGCGCTCGGTTTCGGCATTCCGGCTATTTTTACGTTTATCGCGATAGTTAACACCGTCGTGGCAATTTACATTGCCGGCCTGCTGCCGGAGCATATCGTTAGAATGATTGTAAAGCGCGTTTTGGATTTGGTTTACGGCGTAAAAATCACGGGTCTTGAGAATATGGAAAACGCCAAAGGCAATATGATAATAATAGCAAACCATACTTCTTTCTTAGACGCCGTGCTGATATGGACGTATATGCCCGGCAAATTTTATTTTGCGATAAATACTTTTGTCACGCGTTTATGGTGGGTTAAGCCCGTGCTTCACCTTGTAAAATATTTTCCGATAGACCCCGTAAATCCCATGGGCGTCAAATCAATAATAGAGGAAGTGAAGAACGGCAACCGCGTTGTAATTTTTCCGGAAGGCAGAATAACCACGACGGGCGCGTTGATGAAAATTTATCCGGGCCCCGCTATGATTGCCGACAAAAGCAGCGCGAAAATACTGCCCGTATGCATAGACGGTAGCCAGTATTCCGTGTTCTCGCGCTTCGGCACAAAATTTAAAACGCGGCCGCAGAGCAAAATAACCATTAATATTTTACCCGTAACAAAACTTAACCTGCCTGAAACTTTGCAGGGCCGCGGCCGCAGGACGGCCTCCGCCAGGCGGCTTTACGACATTATGTCCGAAATGAAATATTCCGCGGCCAGCACGGACGAAACTTTGTTTGATTCGCTGCTGGACGCAAAAGATTTGGTCGGCAGAAACAAAAATATCATTGAAGATATTAACATGGAGCCGCTTAATTTCGGCAGATTTCTGACGCTTTGTTTCGCGCTAGGCAAACAATTTTCAAAATATAACAAACAGGGCGGATACGCGGGTTTTATGCTGCCCAATTCCGTCGCGGCAGCGGGCGCGTTTTTCGGCCTGCGCGCATTTAATATAACGCCGTGCATGCTCAATTTTTCCACGGGCGTAAAAAATATGCTTTCCTGCTGCAAAGCGGCTCAGATAAAAAATGTTTATACGTCTCAAGAATTTGTTGAGAAGGCAAATCTGGCGGAAACCGTGAAAGCCATGGAAGCGACGGGCATAAAAATAATTTATCTTGAAAATATTAAAAAACAGATAACTTTTAAAGATAAAATTATTGCGCTGATTGCCTCTTGCTTCCCGCGCAGATATTATAAAAACGCGCGCGGCGGAGTCACGCCGAAGGACCCCGCCGTGGTTTTATTTACCAGCGGCTCCGAAGGCACGCCCAAAGGCGTTGTTTTAAGCCACGAAAATATTCAGGCAAACCGCACCCAGCTTCAAAGCGTGCTGGACTTTGGCCTGGCGGACAGCGTTTTTAACGCTATGCCCATATTCCATTCTTTCGGCCTGACCGGCGGGCTTATGCTGCCGCTGCTTTCCGGCATAAAAGTATTTTTATATCCGTCCCCTTTGCATTACCGCATTGTGCCGGAACTTATTTACGACAGAAACGCCACCGTAATATTCGGCACTGATACTTTTTTAAGCGGTTACGCAAAAACCGCGCATCCGTATGATTTTTATTCTGTGCGCCTAGCGGTGGCTGGCGCGGAAAAACTGAAAGAAGAAACTTACAGAACTTTTACCGATACTTTCGGCATACGAGTTTTGGAAGGTTACGGCGCGACGGAAACCGCGCCCGCACTGTCCATAAACACGCCGATGTATTTTAAGCGCGGCACAGTCGGCCGCCTGCTGCCGGGCATAGAAGCCAGGCTTGAGGCGGTGCCTGGCATGGACGAAGGCAAACGGATGTTTGTCAAAGGTAAAAACATAATGCTCGGCTACCTGAAAGAGGACAAGCCTGGCGTAATCCAGCCGCCGCAGGACGGCTGGTATGATACCGGCGATATCGTGAACATAGACGCGGACGGTTTTGTTTCAATAAAAGGCCGCGCGAAGCGTTTTTCAAAAATAGCGGGCGAGATGATTTCGCTCAGCGCCGTTGAAACCGCGGTAAATAAATTATGGCCGCAGGAAATGCACGCCGTCGTTTCTATCCCTGACGAAAAGAAAGGCGAGCAGCTGGTTTTGTTTACCACGCGTAAAACTGCGGCGTTTGGCGAATTGCTTGCGGCTTTTAAGGAGCAGGGTTTAAGCGAACTTTCCGTGCCGAGAAATATAAAAGTGCTGGAAGAAATTCCGCTAATGGGCACCGGCAAAACAGACTATGTAAAACTGTCGCACATGGCCTTATAATAAATATTGGTAATTAAAATTAAACTATGTTTTGGCAAGACGTAAAAATAAGTTATTTATATAATAAGAAAAACAAATAACGGAGAAAATTATGGGAATCATTGCTTTTATTTTAGCTTTAATTGCTTTGTTCAGGCCTGTTGTCAGCAGGGCCGACATTAATTTTTTGACAAAGAAAATAGCGGAACTTGAGCTTAGATTGAGAGAGCTTGAAAAAGGCGGGCAGATCAAACCGGCCGTTGCGCCGCAAGCTGAAAAGCCCGCGCCAGCGCAGTCCGCGGAACCTCCGCAAACGCCCGCGGCTCCGCCGCCGGACCGCGAGGAGCCGGCCCCGTTCTATGTCGGCGCGCGTCATTTTGTTCCTACGGTAAAAGACAGGGGCTACGGCGTGCCTGGCGGTCCGGCGCAGCCTTCGGAAATTCCCGCGCCCGCGGCGGAAGAAATTGCGCCGGCGGTTCAGCCTGCGGCGGAACCGCAGTCTGTTTTGCAGCCGGTGAATATGGCGGAAGAAGTTATTCCCGCGCCGGAGAAAACGCCGGAAGTCAAGGAAATAAAACCGCGTTTTACCGCGCCTAAAATTGACTGGGAAATGTTTACCGGCGCGAAATTATTTTCATGGCTGGGCGGCATAGCTTTGTTTATCGGAATAGCGTTTCTCGTAAAGTATTCAATAGATAATGACCTTATAAAACCGTGGCTCAGGATTTTTATGGGCGCGGCGGCCGGTTTCGGCTGCATAGCCGGCAGCCTGTTTATAAAACAGGAAAAGCTAAAAACCACGGCGGATACTCTGGCCGCCTGCGGCGTGGCTATACTGTACGCGACGGTGTTTGCGGCGCAGTATTTTTATAATTTTATTTCTTTGGAGACGGCGTTTGTTCTTATGTCGTTTGTATCTTTGGGCGGTTATCTGCTGGCGCATTATACTAAGTCAAAGGCGGTGGCCGTGCTGTCCAGCGTCGCGGGTTTCATGCTGCCTTTTATTTATAATCTGCCTTATGAAAGGCAGCTGCTTGTGTTCGGTTTTATTTTTATCCTTGACGCGGGCGCGATAGCTTCCGCCGTAAAAAATAAATGGGACATTGTGGTTAAAGTATGCGCCGCCGGAACTTTTTTGATTACTGCCGGCTGGTTTGTCGCTTTCTTTTCGGCGGACAAATATGTTTCGCTGATAACCATAACGACTGTTTTTCTGTGCGGCGCGGCGTTTATTCTAATTAAATATAAAGAAGAATTTACCGTAGCCACACGGGCGTTTATTAAAATGTTTATTCTGTGCGGCGCATTGTGCGGCGTCATTGTTTTTGCGGGTTATACGGGGCAGACGACGTTTTGGACGGGAATTTATCTTATGCTTCTTCCCGTCGTTATTTTTAAACTGGCGGAAGAGAAATATTTTATGTCTTTCGCCTCCGCGGTAATGACGGGCGCGGCGGCGCTTGCCGCGTTTTCGGCGGCGGCCGGTTATAAAAATATAATTTCCCTGCTCATTTTGCCGTCGGGTTTTCTGGTATGGAATATATTTAAAAAAGACGGAGAGCACAACCTGCGAGGCTCGTTAAACGTGGCCGGCGTTGCCGCGTTTTCCGTCATGGCCGGAGCGGTTTACGGCGGTATTTTGCCGTATTTTCTCTTCGGCGCGCTTGCGGTTTTAAATATTTTTAATTTTATTGAAGAAGAACAAAAAGCGTTCAGGCCGTGGATTGCTTATATTGCATTCTTCGCTTTATTCGCCTGGGCGTTGAAGAGCGAGAGCCTCGGTGTAAATACGCTGATATTTGTTCTGGGCGGATTTTCCGTTTTCAATTTTATTTTGGCTAAGATTGGGCAGACGCTTAAAAAAGACGCGCGGCATTACGTCTTCGCGCTGACGCTGCCGTTTTTAAGCATTGTCTATCTCTACATTAATTTCCGGCCGGACCCTGTGCTTGTGTTCAAGTGCTCGCTGTTCATGACGCTTATGTACGGCGCGGCGGTTTATTTTACGCTTAACATGAAAGAGAACGGGAAATTTTTATATATACCGCTTGCCTCCGCGCTGCTGTCGCTGTTGATGTGGAACGTATCCCATCTGGAGCCGTCGCTGGTATTGATAGCGGCTGTCTGGGCGGCCATGGCCGTTATAATACCGTTCCTTACGCTTATCATGACGCGGTTTAACGAAGATAAAAATATTAAAAATATTTTTGTCTATTATATTCTGGCCTCCATGATAGTACCCGTTTTTATGCTTCAGAAAACGGGAGGGCTGTGGATAGGTTTCGGCTCGGGTTTCACGCTGACGCTTTTAATAAACGCTTTAATATTATTTGTGATTTTTGACGATAAAAAAAATTACGGCAAAACGCTGCTCGCCTATATTTCCGCCGCGACGTTTATGGCGGAACTTGTCTGGATGGGAAGCTATTATAACGCTTATAATATTTTCGTAATCCTCGGCGTATTCGCTTTTTTCAGCGTTTTATACGCCGCGCTCGCTTTTGTCATGCGCAAATATGAGACGGAAGAAGAGGACGGTCCGGCCGGTTTCTTTGTGCTCGCCGGCATGGTCTGCGTTTCTTTTATGACGACGGCGATAGCGCAGAGCGCGCAGGTTGTTTACGGCGGATTTGGCTTTCTGCTGATGTCAAGCGTAATGCTTACCGCGCTTATTTACAGACGTAAAAAGCAGGGAGTTTACGTTTTGGCCATGACGGTAATTACGTTCTTGTTCGCGCTCTCGCGGCTTTCGCATGCGGACGTTAATATTTATATGAAGGCCGGTATTTTGCTGCCTTTTGCGGTTTTTTATTTCGCGCTCACGCAGCTTAAGGGCATAAAAGAAAATTTGGCTAAAATATCAGCAAGCGCGTTTTTAACGGCAGGCATTTTGCTTTTTACTGGTTTGCCAAAAGAGGCATTTTTTACTTCAGCCGGCATGGTGCTGTTTATGAGTTTGGCCCTGGCGTATCTCGCGTATAAAGATAAGGCTCTTTATAACGTACAGTTTAAAGTTGCGGGCGCGTTTACGTTTGTTTACGCATTTTTATGCCTGGACTTCAGGCCGTATTTTAACGCGGCCATGGTAAGTTTGTTTTTTGTCCTCGCGGTAATTTACGGGCTTACGGATTATATGCGCGCGCGCAAAGATAAAGTTCTGGAAAGCGACGTTACTTATATCATAAGCATATCGGCGTTTTATATGTTGTTCGCGGGGCTTATTAATTTTAATACGGCTTTCGCGTATGTCGCGGTTATTTCCGCGTTGTATTTATGGTTTAACCATAAGACTAATAAGCAGACGGCAAATATAGCGGTTTTCGCCGGCGCGCTGTTGACGCAGGCGCTGCTGCCGTCTTCCGCGCCCGCGCCCGGGATTGCGTATGTTTTTATCATGTCCGTTATGTTTATGCTGCCGGCGTTTTTAAGCGGGGAAAAAGATAAAAATATACTTTACGGCATTGCCTATATTGCCGGTCTGACTGGTTTTGTGATGACGGAATTAATTGTGCAAAAATATGATTTTATGCCCGCCGCGCGCGGCCTGTGGCCGGTATTATGGGCTGCGGTTTACGGCGTTTGTAAATATGCAGCGGATAAAAAACAGGAAAACGGGAATTTCCGTTTTCTTTCCGGCGCAACCGCGTTCGCGCTGATGGTTATCGCCGTGCCGGTGCAGTTTAAAGGGCAGTGGATAACGATATTCTGGGCCGTTGAAGGTTTGGTCTTTATGGTGATAGGGCTTAAAAAATCAAGCAAACCGCTGCGTCTTGCAAGCATGGGTCTTTTGATGGCAGTCGTGTTTAAGTTGTTCTTTATAGACCTCTGGCGGCTGGGCGGGCTTTACAGAATAGCGGCGTTTATAGGAACGGCTGTAATGCTTATAGGCGTTTCGTTTTTCTACCAGAAATTTATCAGGGAGAAATAAAATTTCTGCGTAAGCAGACTGCCGCCGCGGCCGCGGCGGCAGTTTTTTATTTGTATTTTTTACTTCTTTTTGATAATCTTTTAATATTAGAATATTTTTTGGGAGTTTATATGCGGACAGTCTGTATATTGCTTATAGGGCTCGGCACCGGCATTATGTTGTATGCCGTTGCAAAATATTACAAAGCTTTGCTTGACCTTAAAACGCAGATGAATACGCGCAGGCTTTTCAGCGCGTGGATTTACGCGGCGTGCTTTTACATGATGCTTTTCTTTCTTATTGGTTACGCGGTTAATATTATAATTTACGCTTCTCATACTAATATATCCAAGCAGGACGCGCTTATAGCGCTGATTTTTTTCTTCGGCGCCGTGTTTGTGTTTGCCATGGTTGAGATGGTGCGCAGCATGTTTACCGCGATAACAGATAAAGCTAGACTTATCAAAGCAAAAGAAACGGCAGAACAGGGCAGCCGGGCAAAGAGCGACTTTTTGTCCCGCATGAGCCACGAGATGCGCACGCCAATGAACGTGATTATCGGCATGACGACCATAGGCAAAGCGGCGCAGGATATTGAGCGCAAAAAATATTGTTTTGATAAAATTGAAATCGCGTCCAACCACCTGCTCGGCGTAATTAACGACGTGCTTGACATGTCAAAAATAGAGGCCGACAAACTGGAACTTTCTTTCTCAGATTTCAGCATTGAACAAATGCTTGTCAGGCTTGCCGGCGTTCTGGGCCAGCAGATGGAAATAAAAAAACAGTGTTTTACGCTTTCCGTGGCCGCGGACGCGCCGCGGTTTATCAGATCGGACGAGCAGCGGCTTGCACAGGTAATAACAAATCTTTTGAGCAATGCTATAAAATTTACGCCTGAATGCGGCAGTATTTCCGTTTCGGTCCGCAAGCTGGACGAAGAAAACGGTTTTTGCGTGTTGGAGTTTGAAGTAAAGGACAGCGGCATAGGAGTGTCTGAAGAACAGCAGGCTCATATATTTAAACCGTTTGAACAGGCGGACGGCGGCATTTCGCGCAGGTACGGCGGAACGGGGCTCGGGCTTTCCATTTCTCGGCGCATAGTTGAAATGATGGGGGGAAAAATCAGGGTGGAGTCCTCCGCGGGCCGCGGCGCAAGTTTTATTTTTAATATCCGCGCCGCCGTGGTACAGGCGGACGTTCCGCAGCCGTCCGCGGCGCAGAATAACCGTGTTAAAGAGGGCTGTTTTAAGAACAGAAAAATTTTAGTGGCGGAAGATATTGAGATAAACCGCGAAATAGTGGCCGCGCTGCTTGAGCCGACCGGCGTCGTCATAGATTTTGCCGAAAACGGCCGCGCGGCTTATGAAAAGTTTATGGCAGCTCCGTCCGCCTACGACATGATTTTTATGGATGTGCATATGCCGGATCTGGACGGTTATGAAGCTACAAAAATGATACGCGCGTCTGAAAATCCGCGCGGCAAGACTGTGCCGATAGTCGCCATGACCGCGGACGTGTTCCGCGAAGATATTGAAAAAAGCATTGCCGCGGGAATGAACGACCACGTCGGCAAGCCTTTAAGCGCGGCGGAAATAACGGAAAAACTCGCGCGGTATATACCGCCGGACGGGAGCGATAAATAATTATTTGCGGCAGTATAAAAAATCCCGCGGAATATTCCGCGGGATTTTTTATATCTCGGCGCAAAATCAAGTTAAGACGGAAAACAATTATATCCTATCCAGTCTACGCTGGTCCAGCCTGTCGGCTTTAATAGTTTAAATGCTATAAAGTAAAATATTTATTTTTCAGCGCGGCGGGTTTGCGCGGCGTACAAATTTTTTTATTTATACAGCGGATAAAAATATATTCCCATGAAAACGGGATTGTCGTAAAATCCTTTTACTTTACTGTTATAAGCCCATAGGCCCGTAGGATAAACGGTGTAAATCTGCACGGCGTCCTCATAAGCTTTTTGCTGGATTTTTTTGTAAAGGGCCGCGCGTTTTGCGGCGTCGCGTTCAATGACGGCCGCTTCTATAAGCGCGTCCGTTTCTTTATTTTTATATCCCTGAGAAAGCGCGTAGCGGCCCTGGCTGTGGAGGAAGGGGAAAACAAAATTATGCGGGTCCGCGTAGTCCGCAATCCAGCCGCGGGCCCAGACGGGCATTTGGCGGCCGTCGGTTTTTTCAAGGAACGCGGCCCACGGTACGCCGCGCAGTTCTATTTTAAATTTTGGGTTCAGGCTTTCCACGTTTTTTTTCAAAATCTCGCACGCCGTCTGGCGCATTTCGCCGCCGGTGTTATAGGTCATGGTAAATTTAAATCCTTTATCCCACACTTTGCCGCCCCAGGCTTTTTTAAAATATTCCCGCGCTTTGTTTAAGTCCAGATTATAATGCGGCGCGTCTTTGTCATAACCCAAAATTCCCTGCGGCACCGGCCCGTTGGCGAGAGTTGCTTTATTTTCCATGGTCTGCGTCAGAAAAGCGTCATAATCAAAACTGTGGCTGAAAGCTTTGCGCAAATCTTTATCCGTAAAAAAATCCGGCGGTATGCCGCCACCGTCCAGCTTGCCGCTGCCGGTATCGGGATTGCCTTTTGTGTTTACGTCCAATGTGAAAAATATTACGGGATCAGTTTTTAAACGCGGCAGATTTCCGGCGACCACAATGTCTTTGCGTCCCTCAAACTGGTTTTGAAATTTGGGCGAAATTTCCGCGAGGTCAATGTCCCCGCTTTCAAGCATTATGCGCAGCGTGGACGGCTCGTCCACCGTCATAAGCAGAATGTTTTTTATTCTCGGCGCGCCCAAAAAATAATTCTCGTTTCCGCTCAGTATCAGCCGCTTTGCGGAAATATCCCACCGCGCCAGTTTGAAAGGGCCGGTGCCGTTCATATGGTCAAAAAGGTAGGACGCGTTCCTGTCCTTGTTATTAAATTTTTGCCAGGCGTCAAGACTGCCGTCCCACTCGCCGTGTTGCGCGCACCAGTCTTTGTTTACGACGTAGGACCACCGCGCCATAATTGACATAAACGGCGCAAACGGGCGTTTTAATTTTATGATAACCTTATCGCCTTCCACGCGCACGGCGTCCGCAATTTGTTTGTTTGTAACGGTAAATTTTCCGTCCGCAGTGCGCGTGGAAGAAACGCCCAGTATGGGCTCCAGCAGCAAATTGGAAGGTCCGCCCGCGCGGTCAGACAACATAAAACGGAGTATGGAATATTTAACGTCTTCCGCCGTTAAAGTTTCGCCGTTATGGAATTTCACGTTTTGCCGCACGGGGAAAATATATGTTACGCCGTCCGGCTGCGCGGCGGGGACTTCTGTTGAAAGCGACGGTTCAAATTCAGCAGTGGAACTGCCTTTAAATTTTATAAGCGTATCATAGACGTTTAAAATAAGCCCCTGCGTCACGCCGTCGTAGGAGTAGACGGGGTCAAGCGACTGCATTTCGCCTTTATGGGCAAACACAAGAGTTTCTTTTTTCTCTCTAAAATCAACGCCGCATGAAAAAAGCAAAATTAAAATTAAAAGTTTTGAAATATTTTTCATTTTTTTATAACGTAACACAGCCCGCGTTTATTTTTAAGCCACGCCGCGGCAAATTGCGCGCGGTCATAAATTCTTTCAACACCACCGTCGGAGGAGGCCGCGGGGTCGTTTACTATCACATTTCCGTTTTCGTCAAAACCTTTGACCAGAACAAGGTGGCCCGCCGTGGAAGAAAGCGGGGCGTTTCCAAGTTCTCCTTCTTTAAAAGAAACGCTTGTTATCAGCGGCGCGCCGCAGCAGACTAAATCCCGCGCGTCCTCCAGGGTATCAAACAGCGCGGCGTAAGCGGTAAGTCCAAAACGTCCGGCGTAAAAAGTATTAAAAATCCAGTTGCCGTAAATGCCGGCGTTTTTGTCATAAACTCCGTCGCAGACTTCGCTCAATTTTTGGTTAAAACCGTAATAGTTTAACAGCATTGTCAGGCACGCGGGGCTGCAAATTCTTTTTTTAATTTTGCCGCCGTGTTCCATTTGGCTTAACTGCGGCACTGCCAGCTTAAACGGCGCGCCTTGTCCCGCGGCAGAGACGCAGCCGGCATCAAACGCGCCTTTATATTTTGCAACGGCAACGGAGATTCCGTTTAAAGTTGTTTTGCCTTTTATTGTCAGGCGGGAGGCAAATGACGTTGCGTAACTTTTGCATTTAAAAATATCCGTTTCCACGCCGCCCAGGGCGGAGGCCTGCGGCGGGAAACTTATATTTTCCTTGTTGCCGAATTCCGCTATTTTCAGCCACGGCGTTTCAGTTTTATTTTTAAAAATTTTTGCTTCAAGCAGCAGAGAAGATTGTTGAGGAACAACTGCGAAAGGCGAAAACAGAACGGTATCAAATTTAAATTCCGGCGTAATTTGTTTATAAGTTACAATAAGCGCGCCGTTTTCCCGTACGATAGAATCAATGCAGCTTCTTGAAAGCAGCATTGTCTGGGAATTATTATAACAGCTGCCTTTTGTGGTCATATTAAATAAACGTCGGGGCACCCGGACTTGAACCGGGAATCTCTCGGTCCCAAACCGAGCGCTCTAGCCAATTGAGCCATGCCCCGTATTAATTCTAATTATAACAAAATACCTCCGAGCGTACCCGGAGGTAAAAAGTACTGCGCCCGGCAGGACTTGGCCACAAGTAAAATTCCTGACGGAATTTTCTCGCGGCCCCGGCTCGCGGTGTTCGCCTTTAAATTTTTGCAAACAAAAATTTAAAACTCACACAACGCTCCGCCTTTCAAGTCCGGACGAAAGCCAAGCAGTTGGCTTTCTCCGGGCGCAAAAAACTTTAATTTTTTTATTCCTAAAAAAATTAAATGCGCCCGGCAGGACTTGAACCTGCGACCCGCCGATTATGAGTCGGCTGCTCTAACCAACTGAGCTACAGGCGCTAGAAATTCTATTATACCAAATTAAGCTACCACACAAAAAGCCCCGCTATCGCCGCGGACATTAACGACACAAACACGCCGGAATAAAACATGTAAAGCACGTGTTTTGAAATAATGTCGTTCTGCTCTTTGGGCAAAATGCCTTTCATCGCGCCAATAATCATGCCGACGGTGCTGAAATTGGCAAAAGAAGTTAAAAACACGGTCAATACCGCGGCAAAATGCGCGGGATAAGTAGTTATCGTATCCGTCACTTTGCCCATAACCACAAATTCGTTCGTTACCAGTTTCAGGCCCATAAGCTGCGCGAGATTGAACGCGGAATGCGGCTCAAACCCCAGCAGAAACGCAAACGGGAACATGATGACGCCGAAAATATTTTCAAGAGATAAAACCGGCCAAATGAGACGTAAAATATTGTCAATGGTCCCCGCCAGCGCGACAAAAGCCACTACGTTTGCGGTTATTATCAAAATAAGTTTGCCCGCGCCCAAAATTGAGTCGCCCAGGAAAGAAAAAAACGGCTCTTTCTGCGCGGCCGCGTCAGCCTGGCCCAGAGTGATAACCACGTCTTCCTTCGGCGGCACTTTGACGGGATTTAAAATATTTGTGATGATTATGGCGTTTAAAATATTTAACGGTATCGCCGTCAAAATATATTCGCCCGGCATCATTTT
>JAIRUU010000006.1 GCA_031254225.1 Candidatus Elusimicrobium euhamitermitis | reverse complement strand
GAGTGCTTAGCAGTCCTCTTGATTCGCTCACTTCGTTCGCATTGGCTTCTGATGAAAAATTTCTTCGGTATTTGGGTAAATTTCAATTTTTTTCGGGCTAACGTACCGTTTCGTCGCTTACGCTCCTCAACTTCTCAGTACGACGCGCCCGAAAGAAAATTGAAATTTCCCTCAAATCCCTGTGAAATTTTTCCGACGGACGACTAACGGCGGTTACGGCAACGGCACTACACGGCATGGCAACGGGCCTACAAGACACGGCGACAACATTGGTAAAATGTTTTTGTTTTCAAAAAATGGTAAATTTTAATTATGAAAAAAATTCTGTTCGCTTTTTTATGTCTTGTTATTTTTGTTGCCGCGTGCAAAAAAGAAATTTCCGCGCCTGAACGACCGGAAGGAACTTTGGCCGAAGTGGGCGGCGTTTATATTACTCAGGGGGACATGGATAACGCTGTGGCGGCGCAGACGCCGCAGTCTCAAAAATACGCCAAAACTTCTTTCGGACAGGAGGGCGTTTTAGACGTTCTTGTGCGCGAACAGCTTATGACCGCGGCCGCCAAAAGCAATAATATTGAGCAAAATCCCGTCTATAAGAATACCATTGACGGCATGCAGCGGGATTTTGACGCGCGCCTTGCGGACGCGAAAAAATATAATTTGATTAAAATCCTTACGGACGCGCTGAGGGAAAACGGGACCATAGCCGTCTCCCAGCAGGAAATTGACGATTACTATAAAAAATATAAATATGAGATTACCATACGCCAAATGGTTATACCCAGCGCGCAGGACGCGGAGGCCGCGCTGAGGGAACTCAACGCCACGCCGTCCGCCTCCAAACAGGCGCGGTTTATAGAACTTACAAAAAAATATTCCGTGGATCCGCAGGCGGATTTGGACAAAGGACAGCTTTACACTTTTATTCCGGGCGAATATCTGCCGGAGATAGAAAACGCGGCCGCCAACTCGCCCGTAAACACGGTGCAGGGTTTTATCAAAACCAAGCGCGGATTTCATATAATATATAAAGTAGGCGAACAAAACGTTACAAAAAAAGACGCGCAGGGCAGAATAGCAAAAATAATTGAAAACCAGAAGCTTGACAAATATTTGGACGGATTGACGGATAAATATAAAGTAGAGGTATACAAAAGTTATGAAGATTAAAAATTTATTTTTAGCAGGGGTTTTGGCGCTGTTTGCGTTAAACGCCGGCGCGGTTGTGCTGGACGAGGCCGTTGCCACCGTCAACGGCAAGCCGGTTCTGGAGTCTGATTTTAACAAAGTTTCCGACGCTTTTATAGCGCAGTACGCGGCCGCCGCTCCAAAAGTTATGGAACAGCCCGCCGCAAAGCTTAAAATACAAAAAGAAGTTCTTGACCAGATGATTAACGACGAGCTTCTTTACCAGACCGCCGTTAAAGAAGGCGTCAAAGCCAGAGACGAGGAAGTTGACGAAGCGGTTTTAAACGCCAAAAACGCCCTCATTCCCGCCAAGGACGAAAAAACCGGCAAAGATTTGAGCGAGAAAGACAGAAACAAAATGTTTGAAGACGCTCTTAAAAAAGAAAACCTCAGCATGAAGCAGTTCAGGGACAGACTGCAGAAACAGATTATTTCAAGAAAATATATTGAGACGGTGCTTACCGGCAAAGTAAAACCCGTAACGGACGCGGACGCAAAAGCTTTGTTTGACGAAGTAAAAATTACAATGGACGCCGTAAGCGCGCGGGACAAAGCCGCCAAAGACGTTCTGGAAAATAAAAAATTAGACGACAAAGCCAAAAAAGCAAAACTGGACGATATCGTAAAAAAATACAATAAATCCATTGAATCCATAAAGCCGGAACAGCACAGGCAGGAAGTGGAAGCCATAGCCGTGCGTTTAAACCAGCTCAGCGCGCCGAAAGTTAAAATAGGCCACATTTTTATAGCCGCGGGCAAAGACCTTACCGCCGCGCAGATTAAAGAAAAAGAAGCAAAAGCCAAAGATATCAAAAAGCAGATTGACAACGGCCGCGACTTCGGGGACGCGGTCAAAGAATACTCCGAAGATAAGTCCAGCCTGCAGACGGGCGGCGACATGATTTTAATCAAAGGCCAGGCGCCGGACGCTATTGACAAAGCGGCGTTTTCATTAGACGTCGGCAAAGTGAGCGACCCTATAAGGAGCGACATAGGTTTTCACATCATCAAAGTCAAAGAAAAATCTTCCGGCGAGGAAGTGACTTATGAGAAAGTCGCGCGCGACCTGGGCCAGTTCATAGCCGCGCAGAGAATACAGGCTGCGGTCAATGATTATATAGCGGACCTTAGAAGCAAGGCCGATATTAAAATCAACAAAGATTTCAGCGGGCTTGACAATCTGAACGCGCAAGCCGCGGCAAAACCCGCCGCAACGCCCGCGGCGCAAGAGCCAAAGAAGTAAAATTATTTTGAAACGTAAAAAGGCTCTTGCGGTTATAAAAACCCAAGAGCCTTTTTATTTTACGGAGCAAACATGAAAACAAAAATTGCGGTTACGGCCGGTGACCCGCTGGGGATAGGTCCGGAAATCACTGTTAAAGCTCTAAAGGACGCGCGCGTGCGGGAACTCTGCGACGTCGTCGTAATCGGCGACAAACAGGCGCTGCTCAAAAACGGTTTCACGCCGGACCTCGGCGCAATTTTTGACACCTCCGCGAAGCTGACCGGCCCTCTGCCGGACGCGCCCGCTCCGACGGTGTACGGCGGTCTCACGTCTTTCAACGCGGTTGCCATGGCCGCGCGGTTTACGTCCAAAGGGGAAGTTAAAGCCATGGTCACGGCGCCCGTCTCAAAAGAAAGCTGGGCCATGGCCGGCGTAAAATATACCGGACATACGGAATTTTTAAAAGATTTTGCAAAGGCCGAACACGTGCTTATGATGTTTACGACTGGCAAATTAAACGTCGGGCTCGTGACGGAACATTCGTCCATAAAAAATTTGTCAAAAGACGTTAACTATAAAAAAATAATACACTCCGCGCAGCTTTTTAATAAAGCGCTGGTTGAAAAAGGTTTTAAAAAACCGTGCATAGGAGTTGCGGCCGTCAACCCTCACGCGGGCGACGGCGGCAAACTCGGCACAGAGGAGCTGGAAATAATTAAACCCGCGGTCTCCGTCCTTAAAAAAGAGGGTCTTAACGTGAGCGGCCCTTTTCCCGTTGATTCTTTGTGGACAAAACACGCAAAGGGTCTTTTTGACGGCATAATCTGCATGTACCACGACCAGGCGATGATAGGCCTGAAGTTGGTGGCCGACGCGCCCGTCGTGCACATTACCTACGGCCTGCCGTTTTTAAGGACCAGCCCCACGCACGGCACAGCGTTTGACATAGCCGGCCGGAATAAGGCGGACCATTCCGGCATGACAGCCGCCATACTGTATACCGCCGAAAAAAGATAAATATAGAAATATGGCGTAAGAATATAATTTGATGGAGTGTTTTTATATATTTGGTCAAACAATGTGTTTTTTGACAACTAATATAATAAAATATAAATATGACAATGGATTTCAAAAAATTAAAAAATCCGCCGATTAAAGAGGTTGTGATAGCTTTAGGTGTATCTAAACTCTTTGAAAATATTTCAGAATTGGCTCCCGTTTCTCAATATTTATCTACTATGTTTAAAGAAAGAAAAGAGTCTTTTAAGCGAGATATAGTTGTAGATGATAATAATGTAAAGGATACAAAGCTTCTTAACGGATATATGTTTATATCTGAAAATAAAAAAGAATTTTTTAATCTTGAGGGAAATAGAATAGCTTTTACCTCAAGAGAACCCTATACTTCTTTTGATGTTTTTTTTGATAAGTTTGCCGCGATACTTGAAGGTGTTTTAGAAAATAAAAAAGACATTATGTTTGATAAAAAAATAGCCTTGAGATACTTGAACATATTTAATGTTTCCATATCTACTGAACTTGAAAAAATTCTAAAATTTCTTCCCAACTTCGCTACACAATTAGATGGCCAATATTATGCAGGGCTTGGAAACTTTACTGGAGTATTTGACTTAAGTAATAACGATCCTATAGCCAAGGCCAATGCAAGGGTAAATCTTGTGTTAAGGCCGCTACCGTTAAAAGGGTCTCAAGATTTAGCCAAATTAAGTATTATTTTTGATATTGATACCAGCAAACAAATTGAAGAAATCACATTGGATAAAATTAAAGAAAATTTGAAGAATCTAAAAGATTTTAAAAATCAAATATTCTTTTCTAATATAAATACTAATCTCATAGGGGATTTCAATGAATAGTGGAACTCTTGAAGTTTTAGGATCATATTCTCCTGCGATTCCGACAAACAGAGGATATACAGGAAAAGAGTTTTATAAGTTAACGAGCTCAGAAAATAGAATACCTCCGTTTGATCTTACAGTAATATCTGAACGTGAGATATGGTCTCAAGAAATTTCTAATATTCTTAGAGAATGTTCCCAAGACAATTGGTCTGATGGTAATGAAAAAGCCATAACTGTTAAAGTTGCTCAATGCGCTTCTGAGATTATAGAATTATTGTGTCAGGATGATATTCCAATATTTGATATTGTCCCAGACCCTAGGGGATATATCGCTTTCAATTGGAGAAATAAGAACTACGCCGCAGTTTTGACTGTATTTGAGAATAACTATGTTTATTTTTCTAAGTTAGATAGACATGACCTTAATAAAAGATTCTCCTTAGGGTGTAACTTGGATGAATTCAAACAACAAGCTTTTGATTTACTTGAAGACTTTATTTTATTCTGATAAGAGTATGTCTGCTAAAATAGTAAATAAAATCTCTAGAGTAACGAATAGATCTGACTGGTATGATTATTCTGAAAAAAAACTAAAAGCTCAAGCTTTTCATGGCGGAGCTCCGAATGATATTTCTACTTTTTACATAGATGAAATGGAAGAAAGAGAAATTTGGGAATATTCAGACAATAGGGTTTATCCGAAGAAAAAAGCTATTGCAAGAGGAGACCTTTTTTGCAGCCAAATCAGACAAAAAGAACCAAGATGTATTATCTCGTCTAAAAAGGAAGACAATAAGGATAAACATATAGTTCTTTCTGCTCCATGTGCTGTAGATGAAATTGCCCTAATCCTTGCTGAGCTCTCTTCATTGACCATTAGATAATTTTCTTGATTTTCCTTTTCTTCCATAAAAAAATAAATCTGTATATAAATCGACCATCTTCTTTCCAACGCCACTTCCAAAATGATAAAATATATAAATATTCCTTTCTCTTGCAGCAGCGAGAGAAAAGTTAACGGCCGGACGGAGAAGATATGCCAAAAATTGACGTAATCACAAGAAACCTGATGCTGGACAGTCTAAAGCATTATGCAAAAGACAATATCTCTTTTAATTTCCTCAGAGAGCATGACGCGAAGAACGAAATGCCTCTGGAACTCATCAAACAAATGTACGACCCCAAAATTTTGGGCTTGCACCTCCTTTTAATTCCCGTTGAATACGGCGGGCTTTCCGGCAGCACAACGGATATTTACAGAGTATGCGAGGAACTGGCAAGAATTGACCTCGGCATAGCCACTTCGGTTTTTGCCACTTTTTTAGGGTCCGACCCGCTTAACGTCGGCGGCATGCCGGAGCAAAAAGCAAAATGGTTTGGCAAAATAGCGAATGAACAGCTTTTGGTTGCCTACGGGGCGACCGAGGCCGACGCTGGCAGCGACCTTGTTTCCTTAAGGACCCGCGCTGAGCACGTGACCGAAAACGGCAAAGTCACAGGCTATAAAATCACCGGCAGCAAAATGTGGATTTCCAGCGGCGGCGTGGCGGATATTTATACGGTGCTGGCCATAGCCCCGGGCGGCGTTTCATGGTTTATCGTTGAAAGAGGAACGCCGGGCTTTACGCAGGACGCGCATGAGGACAAGCACGGTATCCGCCTGTCCAATACGGCCGGCCTTTCTTTTGATGAAGTTTATGTGCCGGCGGAAAATTTGATCGGTTTAACCGAAGGCCAGGGACTAAGGCAGGCGCAGGCTGTGTTCGGCTACACGCGCCTGATGGTAGCCGCTTTCGGCTTAGGCGCCGGAGAAGAGGCCGTTGAGACGGCCATACACTACGCGCAGCAGCGCATACAGGGCGGCGGCCCGCTTGTTGACAAGCAGGGCTATATGTTAAAACTCATTACGCCGCATTATATAAGGTTTGAGGGCGCGCGGGCGTTTATTGATTTTGTGGCAAAACAGCTGGACGATAATTCCCACGGCCTTGCCACCGAGGGCGCTATAGCCAAATATTACGCCACCGAAGAAGGCAACAACGCGGCCGAACACGCTATACAGGCTTTGGGCGGCTTTGGCTACACAAAAGAATTTTCAGTGGAAAAAATCAAGCGCGACGTTAAAATTACCTGCATCTACGAAGGCACCAACGAGATTATGGAAATGACCATATACCGCGGCCGCTGGAAAGAGCATTTGCAGACAAGAGGTAAATATTACCAGGACTGGGCGGACAAGCTTGACGCGGCGCACGCCAAAAAATCCGACGTCGGCGCGGACAGCGCGGCGCTTGCTTTGCGCGCGCTGGCAAAAATTTTGGAAGAGTGCAGGCTGCAAAAATTAACCAGAGAACAGTTTGTTACTTTTAAACTGGGCGAAATGATAGCCAACGCCGAAGTCGCGGCGGTTTTCGCCCAAAAATGCGCGGACGGCATAATAACCGAAGGCAGCCGTTTTGATTTGGCGGCGTTGTGCGCCATGAGCCGCGTGTTATCGCGCGAAGCGGCGTTTTTCGTCGCCAATACGGGCATAAAATATATCCTCGGCGCGGGCGCGGGCAGCGCGGCCGAACTTAACGCCGCAGTCAGTATGTCCGCCATAGAAGACAAAATGTCCGGCCTGATTATTGACAGCGATTTAATATCCGCCAAACTAAAAGAAATTTTTAAAAAATAACGGGGTTCTTATGAAAGAACAAAACATACTTAAACCTGAAACCGTAAGCATTATTTTGTTCAGGCAGAGAATAAGAAAAATTATCTCAAAACACAAAAAAGAGTTTGACGCTTTGGCTTAGGTTATACTGTCGGTCAAAGAAATAGCGAAATCTTTTTTTGAAATTTAAACAACAGAGGAAATACAAAGTATGAACATAGTAGTCTGTTTAAAGCAGGTGCCGGATTCTACGCAGGTTAAAGTGGACCCCAAAACAGGCACTTTGATACGCGCCGGCGTGCCGAGCATTTTAAACCCTTATGACCATTACGCGCTGGAAAGAGCGCTGGAAATTAAAGCCAAAACCGGCGCGGCGCTGGCGGTGCTCTGCATGGGGCCGGCGCAGGCCGCGGCCGTCATACGGCTGGCTCTCGCGCTCGGCGCGGATAAAGGCGTTTTGCTTTCTGACCGCGCTTTTGCGGGGTCTGACACGTGGGCCACTTCTTACGCTTTGTCCCAGGCCATAAAAAAACTCGGCAAAACGGATTTGATTATCTGCGGGCAAATGGCTATTGACGGCGACACCGCGCAGACCGGGCCCGGCATAGCTTTTCACTTAAATATTGCGCAGCTTACTTTTTGCACGGCGGTGGACAGCGACGGTAAAAAAGTTACGGTCCGCAAATTAATTGACGGCGGGCACCAGACTATGGAAACCGCTCTCCCCGCGCTTGTTACTACGACCATGCCTTATGATTATAAGGCCAGATATCCGTCCTTTTTAGGCGCTTTTCACGCGCAGGAAAAACCCATGCAGACGTGGACCGCGAAGGACGTTGACGCTGACCCCAAAAAGCTGGGCCTTGAAGGCAGCCCTACGAGGGTAGGCCGCATTTTCCCGCCGCCGGCAAGAGCTAAAGGCGAAGTTTTTAACGGCTCGCCGGCAGAACTGGCCTCCAAAATCGTGGACATTTTGAAAAAGGAGAGTATTTTGAAATGATTACTATAGGCTCAAATTGCATAGGCTGCACAAAATGCGTGCGCGTTTGTCCTTTTGGCGCGCTGTCAATGGTTGATAAAAAAGCGGTTGTAAATTCCGCCTGCACTCTGTGCGGCGCGTGCGTGCCGGAGTGCCCGGTCAAATGTATTTCAATGCCCGCAAAAGCAACTCCGGCCGCGGATAATTCCGCGTACCGCGGCGTGTGGGCGTTTATGGAAGTCATTAACGGCGGCATACGCCCCGTCGGCTACGAACTTTTAAGCAAAGGGCGCGAACTGGCGGACACGCTGGGCGAGGAACTCTGCGCCGTTGTTATCGGCGACAATATGACGCCGTTTTTTGCGGAAATTTCTTCCTACGGCGCGGACAAAATTTATTCTTTAAACGGCCCGTCTTATAAAGAATATAATACGGATATTTTTTCCCACGCTATGATTGAGCTTATTAAAAAACATAAGCCAAGCACGGTGTTATATCCGTCAACCTACGTCGGGCGCGATTTGGCGCCTAGAGTGGCCGCTGAAATCCACGTCGGCCTTACGGCGGATTGTACCGGTCTTTCGGTTAACGCGGAAAGAAATTTGGTGCAGACGCGCCCCGCCTTCGGCGGCAATATTATGGCGGATATTCTGACGCCCAATCACCGCCCGCAAATGGCCACCGTGCGGCCCAACGTTATGAAAAAAGTCGTCCTCCGCGCCGGTTCAAACGCGGTTGTCGTCAATGAAGTCATACCGCTGAGCGCAAACGCAGGCAGGGTTAAAATTTTAAGCAAGCATATTGACGACGTGCATTCTCTTGACAAGCTGGACGAGGCGGAAGTGATTATCTCCGGCGGCAGGGGCATGAAAAACAGTTCGGGTTTTGCTTTGCTTAAAGAATTGTCAGAGGGGCTGGGCGGCGCGGTAGGCGCCAGCCGCGCGGCCGTTGATTTGGGTTTTATGCCCAAAGACAGACAGGTCGGCCAGAGCGGCGTGACGGTGAGGCCTAAGCTTTACGTCGCGTGCGGCATAAGCGGCGCGGTGCAGCATATTGTCGGCATGGAAGCGTCGGACACGATTATCGCCGTCAATAAAGACCCGCAGGCGCCGATATTTAACGTATGCAAATTCGGCATAGTGGGCGACGCGCACCAGATACTGCCCAGAGTGATTGAAGAAGTTAAAAAGAATAAATAAGTTTATATGGAAAACAGCCCCGCTCTTAATTTTAAGAGCGGGGTTTTTTGTTTTGAGCAGGAAGCGTAAAATAGAATTGGGGTATAGTTCTTTTGGTCCCGCGCGGATTTTAATTAAGCTGTTGGTAATAATACGAGGGGAAAGCCAGGTTTTTTGCGGAATCAGTCGTGCCGCCTAAAGATTTGCATATTGAAACGTCTTGGGAATTACTCAGCAAAGCCCTGCAAAATAGTTTGGCCGAGGAAACCTGCGCCCAGATCATAATGGAGTTTTTTGTCCCGGCGGCAAAAATCTGGTCCGGATTGATTCCCCCGTTGGACAGATCGTAAATATAGCCTGGGGCGTTTACTACTGTATCCGCCGCGTTTGGAGTTCCGCTTATTGAAATATCAAGCTCGCCGAAAGTCTGCGCGTAAGAACCGGTTTCAAGTATATATCTTTTTTGCGCGTCCAACAGAGCTTTTATATTTATCAAAACCTCAACGGTCCTGCTTTTGTTTACCGCTTTCTGATACTGCGGCAATGCAACGGCGGCCAAAATTCCTATTATAAGCACTACGACAAGCAGTTCAATCAGCGTAAAACCGTTAACTTTTTTCATACTAAATATTATATATGGATTCTAATGTAAAAACCAGCGCTTACCTATTATACTTAACGACGAGCGGGCCTGCGTCAAAAAACCCCCGCGTTTTTTAAAGCGCGGGGGTTTTATTTGAGCCGGACGGTTAATCAGATTTTATTTGCGTCTATTTTTACGCCCGGGCCCATTGTTGAGCTTATGCTGGCGCTCTTTATATACTGGCCTTTGGACGTGGCGGGTTTGATTCTGATAATAGTATCAAGCACCGCTTTGGCGTTCTCCGCTATTTTGTCCGCCGCGAAAGAGGTTTTCCCGACGGTAGTGTGGACTATGCCGTAAGCGTCCGCTTTAAATTCTATTCTGCCGGCTTTTAACTCTTTTATGGCGTTTGCCAGATCAAAAGTTACGGTGCCGCTTTTCGGGTTAGGCATCAAACCGCGCGGGCCTAAAATTTTGGCCGCTTTAGAAAGGTCTTTCATCACGTCCGGCGTGGACAAAAGTACGTCAAAATTAATATTGCCTTTCAAAACTTCTTCAATAATGTCGTCGCCGCCGACGAGGTCCGCGCCCGCTTTCTGCGCTTCCATAGCTTTTTCGCCTTTGGCCACTACGGCGATTTTTTTGGTTTTGCCCGTGCCCGCCGGAAGCACCACAGTGCTTCTGACCTGCTGGTCTGCCTTTTTTACGTCAATGCCTAAAGCAACGTGAAGTTCAACGGTCTCGTCAAACTTTGCTTTGGCGTTTTCTTTTACTATTTTTGCGGCTTCGGCCACGCCGTAAGTTTTTGAATTATCAAAAGACTTTTTTGCCGCTTCCATTCTTTTTCCCATATACTCTCCTTTATTAAAGGTCATAACGGAGCTTGCCCTTTGCGGTCAAACCCCTGCCTCGGACGCCGCCGGTTATCCGACGATGTCAACGCCCATGCTGCGGGCCGTGCCTTTTACCATTTCCGCCGCCTGTTTAAGGTCTTTGGTGTTAAGGTCGGGCATTTTTTCAGCCGCGATTTCTTCACACTGTTTCTGCGTGAGTTTGCCCACTTTGTCTTTGTGCGGCGCGCCGGAACCTTTTGCCGCGCCGGTTTTTTTGACAATCAGCACAGCCATGGGCGGCATTTTGGTAATGAAGGTAAAAGACCTGTCTTCATAAACGGTTATGACGACGGGTATTTTAATCCCTTTTTCCAGCTTTGCGGTTTTTGCGTTAAACTGCTTGCAGAATTCCATGATGTTCACGCCGTGCTGGCCCAAAGCGGGGCCCACGGGCGGAGCGGGATTTGCGGACCCCGCGCCGATTTGCAGTTTAATGAAACTTTTTATTTTTTTCTCTTTTGCCATACTTGTAACAACTCCTTTATATTTCCAAAATTAATTTATCTTTTCAACCTGTCCGTCTTCGCGTTGCTACGACGCGACTATTATATACCGTTGAAATTAATTTATCTTTTCAACCTGTAAAAAATCAAGCTCCACGGGCGTGGAACGGTCAAAAACGTTTACCATTATTTTGAGTTTTGTTTTTGCGTTGTTAACTTCCTGCACTACGCCGATAAAATGTTTGAACGGCCCTTCGGTTATGCGCACGGACTCGCCGTTTTCAAACTGAATAATGTGTTTGGGTTTGCCGTCGCCGGGGCGTATGAGTTCCAAAATAGCGGCAATTTCTTCTTCCGGCAGCGGGACCGGATTAGGGTCCCCTAAGAAACCGGTCACGCCGGAAATGTTGCGGACAAACCAGTAACTCTCGCTGGAAAGATACATTTCAACGAGCACGTAGCTCGGACAAAATTTTCTTTTCCGCTGGATTTTT
>JAIRUU010000003.1 GCA_031254225.1 Candidatus Elusimicrobium euhamitermitis | reverse complement strand
AAAAAAATACCGTTCGCAATCAGGTTTACGATATAATTTTGAAACAAAGTTTTTGTGCATAAAATAATTATCAACATGGGCGCTAGCGCGAGGCATAGTATTTTTATCATTTCAAAAATTGTTTTGGCGTGGCTGATAAACGCCAGATGTTTTTTAACAAAAAAGGAAATAATCATAAGTCCGAAAATATTTGTAAAGACCAAAGCCGCCGGATACCCGAATCCGCCGTAAATGTTCATTAAATAAAAAACCGCCGCCGTAAAAAACAGCGCGGAGATTAACGGAAAAATAAAAAATTCTTTCAGTTTACGGCCGGCCGCGGCCAGATTTCTGTACAAATAAGACGGCAGCAGCAACACCAGCGTGGGCGTAAAAAGCGACACAAAAACCGCCGTGTTTTTTGTCGTAGCGTCAGAAAAATTTCCTCTTTCAAAAAACAGCCGCACAATATCGCGCGAGAAAAAACAGCAAAAAACCGCAATCGGCGTTATTAAAATAAGAAGTATTAACAAGTTGTTGTAAAAGCTTTCCGCAAGGCCCGCGTAATCTTGTTTATTTTCTTTCTCGTTAAACTGCACGCGGCTTACGGAAGCGATGCGGTTTGTGATAATTTCCGTCGGGGAATCTATAATTTGTTTGGCGTAATTTAACGCGGACACCGCCGCGCCGCCAAGCCCGCTCATAATAAACACAGGCAGCGCGGCGGTAAAAAAATTAAGCCCTTCCGTCCCCGCGGCCGCCGCTAAGTTATGCCAAAATTTTTTGGTCAGACCGCGGGTATCAAGAGTCAATGTCCAGTCTAATTTAACAAACATTACAGTCAGGCACGCCGCGCTTTGCGCGGCGTTTGCCAGAATAAAACCTGAAAGCATGGCGGCAACGCCTAGAGTTTTGTGAAAAAATACCAGAAGTAAAAACGGAATCAAAGCGTTAAGCGGGCTTAACCACGCTATGCCGAAAATTTTGCGGCGTTCTAAAATATTTATAAAAAATCCGGTAATTATTAAAGAAATAAAATAAACCGCCGCAAGATTAAACAACGCGTGCGCGCCAACGGTAAAGCTATTAAAGCGCGACGTCAGGCCGAGCCAAAACCCCGGCGCTGCGGCCGCGCATACCGCAAACAGCAGCCCCGCGGCCAGATAAAAAAGTATAAAACAGTTTAAAAACCCGAACTCGCTCTCCTTATCCCGCGCGCCCAAATGCATGGCCTGCGGAATTATGACGTTGGTATTAATGCCGGAGATAAAAGTGCCGCCCATGCCGGCCAGCATAATAAGGTAAAAATAAATATCCGTATAAAAAGACGCGCCGAAGTAGAACGCCAGCATCACGCCGTTTGCAAAGGACAAAATTTTCCACGCCGCAGTGCAAAATATGCTTACGGCCGCGCCTTTCTTATAGGAATACTCTGCAAAAATATTGCTCATTTTGATATTATATTATATATATGACGACACAATTTGAACCCGTTATAGGTCTTGAAATTCACTTGCAGCTGAAAACCAAAAGCAAACTTTTCTGCGCCTGCCCCAGCGGCATGCCGGACGAGGCCGCGCCAAACTCCGCCGTCTGCCCCGTCTGCACTGCGCAGCCGGGCAGCCTGCCCGTATTAAACAAAGGCGCGGTGGAGCTGGCTGTTAAGGCGGCGCTGGCTCTTAATTTAAATATAAACAAAGTATCAATTTTTGACCGTAAAAATTATTTTTACCCAGACCTTCCCAAAGGCTATCAAATCACGCAGCTTTTTAAACCCATATCCGATAACGGTTATCTGGAAATTAACGGCCGCAAAATTGCCATAGCCCGCGCGCATATGGAAGAAGACGCGGGCAAGTCCGTGCACCGCGCCGACGCTACTTTAATAGATTTAAACCGCGCCGGCACCCCGCTTTTGGAAATAGTTACGGAGCCGCAGATAAACGGCGCGGACGAAGCTTACAATTTTTTAACCCGTCTTAAAAGCAATATGCAGTGGGTAAACGCGTCAAACTGCGATATGGAAAAAGGGGAACTGCGCGTGGACGTAAATATTTCCCTGCGGCCGGCGGGAACGACAACTTTAGGCACAAAAGTGGAAATTAAAAATTTAAATTCTTTCAAAGCCGTGCGGGACGCTATTAATATAGAAATCGGCCGCCAGACCGATATGTTAAACAACGGCGAAAAAATTAAACAGGAAACTTTGCTTTTTAATAAAGAAACCGGCGCTACCGTCCCCATGCGTTCCAAAGAAGACGCTGTTGATTACCGCTATTTTCCAGACCCTGATTTAAAACCGCTGCTTTTAGACGACAAATGGCTTGAGGACATGAAAAATCTCCGGCCGGAAATGCCCGAGGCGCGGGAAGCGCGTTTTATAAAAGACTTTGCGCTGCCGCAGTATGACGCCGGCGTGCTTACCAGCCGCCGCGAAATATCGGAGTATTTTGAGGAAGTTTTAAAAACCGGCGCGCAGCCAAAAAGCGCGGCCAACTGGATTTTGACGGATTTGCTGGGCGCGCTTAACGCGGCCAAAAAAGATATTGAGCAAAGCCCGGTCAAGGCCGCGGCTTTAGGCAAAATTATAAATTTCTGCGACAACGGAAAAATTTCCCGCGCGCAGGCCAAAAAAGTTTTTGAGGCCGCTTGGCAGACCGGCAAAGAGCCCGAAACCCTTATAAAAGAAATGGGCCTTGAGCAGGTGTCTGACGCCGGGCAGCTTGAAACCTGGGCCAAAGAAGCTATAGCCGAAAATCCGAAAATGGCGGCCGACGTCCGCTCCGGCAACGCCAAAGCAGTGGGCGCTTTAATAGGCTCTGTAATGAAAAAAAGCAAAGGCAAAGCCAACCCCGGCCTGCTTAATGAAATTTTTAATAAACTTTTGGGCTAGATTCTGTCAACACATATTAAGAGCCTGCGTTTGACCAAAAAGGGGTCAAACGCTTGCGCGGTGACGAAGCAATAGCGGTAACTATTTATAGGAGCCGCAACAACGCAGTTGGCCCCTTTTTGGTCAAACCCGGAGGGCAGAGCGCAGGCTCTTAATATGTGTTGACAGACTCTAAAATAAGGTAGAATAAATATATATTTATTCAAAGGAGATTGTTTTTATGAAAAACTTAGTAAAAATAGTTTTAGTTTTATGTCTCAGCTTAGGTCTTGCGGCGTGCAAAAAGCAGACCAAGCAGAGCGGCGACGACATGATGATGGATGAAAACCTCGCCGCGCCGACCACCGTTGACGTGACCGTTGAAGACACCGCGCCGGTAGTCGTTGACGTGCAGAACACGGAAGTTGCGCTGCGCCAGGTCAACTTTGCGCTGGACAGATATAATTTGTCAGACACCGCCAAAAAAATTCTTGCCGACAACGCTCAGCTTATTAAAGCCAAAGGCTCAAACGCCAACGTAACCGTTGAAGGCCACTGCGACGAAAGGGGAACCATAGCCTACAATATTGCGCTCGGCGACAAGAGGGCGACGGAAGTCAGAAAATATTACGGCAGGCTCGGCCTTAATACCGCCAATATAACCACGGTTTCCTACGGAGAAGAAAAACCGCTTTGCTTTGAACAGACCGAATCCTGTTACTCAAAAAACAGACGCGCGGAAACTTTAGTTTCCGTCAAATAAATATCAGACGTGAGGAACCCGGATTTATATGAAAAATTTATTTAAAATATTTTTTATTTTAAGTCCGGGTTTATTTTTGTCCGCTTGTCTGGCAAGCGATAAAGATATTGACGGCCTGCGCGCAGAAATAGCGCAGCTTACCACCACGCTTAATTCAATGCAGCAGAATCAGGCTGATTTGGGCACGCGCATGGACTCCCTGTCCTCTGACATAAACGTTACCAATGAAAACATGACGGAAACCGGCAATATGATTTCAAAACTGTCGTCTAAGCTTGACGATCTTTCCGTGGCCACGGCCGCCGTGGCGCAGGCCCAGGCGGACGCAAAGGCGGTAATACTTCCGACGACGATTTTTGAAAATGCCAGAAAAAGCCTTGACGAAGGCAATTATGACGCGGCCATAGAGGGTTTTAATTTGTATTTAACCAAATTTCCGGACGGGGAACTGGTTGAAGAAAGCAATTATCTGCTGGGGGATTCTTACGCCGGCAAAAAACAATGGAAAGACGCCGCTGTGCAGTACGCAAAACTGCTGCAAAAATATCCAAAGAGCAAAAATACTCCGGCGTACAGACTTAAATACGCCAAAGCCATACTCCCTTTAAATAAAAAGAGCGAGGCCAAAAAATATTTGCAGTCCATACCGCAGGACTACCCTAAATCCTCCGAGGCTAAAATAGCCGCGCGCGAACTGGCCTCAATAAAATAATATGAAAAAATTTTTATATATTTTGTTAATCTTCTTTCCGCTTGCCCTTGCGGCGCAGACGGACGTTTATATAGGCATTGCCACAAAAGGCGGCGGCGAGAGACTGTCTCTCGGTCTGGCCGAAATACGGCCCGACGGAAATTCTGAAAAAGAGGCCAGGCAGATTTTTGACGTAATGCGCGCGGATCTTATGTTCAGCCGTCATTTTGATATTAAAGAAAACGGGCCGTGGGTAAACATTTCTTCCCCAGCCGCGCAGCTTGACGAGTGGCAGAAAAAAGGCGCCGACTTCGTAGTGCAGGGCGATATGACCGGCAACAACGGCGAATTTGAATTAAAAATTTACGTTTTTTACGCCAAAACCAAAAAAGTGGTTTTCGCCCGCGCGTATAAAGGCAAAGCAAACGCGCTTCGCCGTCTTGCCCATATCGCCAGCGACCAGATTGTTTTTGCGCTGACCGGCAAGCGCGGCATAGCGGACACCAGAATAGCGTTTTCCAACAGTTCCACGGGCAACAAAGAAATTTATATAGCGGATTATGACGGCGCTAATTTGCGCAAGCTTACGTCTGACAAATCCATTGCCATACTGCCGCGCTGGTCGCCGGACGGGAAAATTTATTACACTTCTTACCGTTACAGAAATCCGGATATTTTTGCTATTGACCTGGCCGCGGGCAAAGTTATACCAGTGGCTACTTCAAAGGTTTTAAATTTAATAGGCGGCGTATCGCCCGACGGGAAAACGCTGGCCGTAACGCGCTCCGGCAAAGATAACCCCAGCCTTTTTGAAATTAATCTGGAAACCAAAAAAAGCGTGCAGATAACGGAATCTTCCGGCGTGGACGGTTCCCCTTCTTATTCTCCGGACGGGAAATTTATAACGTTTGTTTCCAACCGTTCCGGCAACCCGCAGATTTACGTGATGGAAATGGAAACGGGTTCCACCCGCCGCCTGACGTCGTCCTTAAACTGGGCGGATACGCCGCAGTGGTCCCCTACCGGAGAGTGGATTGTATTTGCCGGCCGCACGTCCCCGTATAACCCGATAGACATATTTTTGATTGACATTACGGGCACGCAGGTGCGGCAGCTTACGTCCGATAAAGCCAGCAACGAGGACCCCACCTGGTCACCAGACGGCAGATTCATAGCTTTTACCACTACGCGCAACGGCCGCCGCCAGCTTTATGTTATGGACGCCGACGGCAGCGCGCCGCATTTGCTGGCTGACATACCTGGCAATTCTTATACGCCAAACTGGAGTAAATAAAATTTTGACGTAAAAAAGCCGCCGCGCCGAAGTGAAACGTAGGCGGGCGGCTTTTTCTTATTTAAATTAACCGTTAAGTTTTTCCAAAACTGCGTCGGGAATATTGTAATTTGAATAGACGTCTTTTGTGTCGTCGTGTTCGTCAAGTTCGTCTATCATTTTCATAATTGAAGACGCGGTATTCTCGTCATTAATTTGAACTTCGTTGTCAGGTATCATAGTCAGATTGGCGGACTCTATTTTTATTTTTTTGTCTTCCAGTCCTTTTTTGACGGAGTTCAAATTTTCGGGCGCGGTAAAAATTTCGTAGGAAGGGCCTTCGGTTTTAACGTCGTCCGCGCCGACGTCAAGCGCGGCGTTCATAATGTCGTCTTCGCTCAAACCCTCTTTAGGGGCAAGGATAAGCCCGCGTTTTTTAAACATATAAGAAACGCTGCCGGTGGAGCCTATATTGCCGCCGCGGCTTGAAAAAATTTTGCGTATCTCCGAAAATGTGCGGTTTTTATTATCCGTCGTACATTCAACGATTACGGCTATTGAGCCGGGTCCGTAACCCTCGTATGTAACCTCTTCATAGGTCACGCCGTCAAGGGCGCCCGTGCCTTTCATTATCGCGCGTTTGACGTTGTCCGATGGCATGTTTGCCGCTTTAGCGTCGTCAACGGCTTTGCGCAGCCGCGGGTTGTGTTCCAAATCCGCGCCGCCCAGTTTTGCGGCTATGGTTATTTCTCTTATAATTTTTGTAAAAACTTTGCCTTTTTTGGCGTCAACAAGCGCTTTTTTGTGCTTAATGCCCGCCCAGTGTGAATGTCCGCCCATATAAAAACTCCTTTAAGTAATACTTTTTAATTCTACCAAAAAATGACGCTATCTGTTAAAAAAGATATCATATAAATTATGAATATATGGCTTCTGATTCCTGCGGGTTTTATAATAGGTCTCGTCGGCAGCATGTTCGGCATCGGCGGCGGGATTTTTATAGTGCCCATACTGCATTTCGGTTTTAAGGTGCCGCTGCACCAGGCTATAGCGTGCTCTCTGTTAACGATAGTTGCCTCTTCAATGATGGCCACAATGTCCAAAGTGCGCTACGGGATTACAAATATAAGGCTGTCAAAAGCTTTGGAAATACCCTCTATAAGCGGCGCGATAATAGGTTCGGCCTTGGTCGGCGCAATGCCCATAGGAATTTTAAAAGTAATGTTTGCCGCGGTGGCCGTCGCTATGGCGGTTGATATGTTTAAAAACCCCGTTAAAGTTTTAGCCGGCGGCAAGGAAAGGGTTTACACGGCGGGCGGCAAAGACGACGCGTTTGCGGACAGCTTTCGGGACAAAGCCACGGGCTGCACGGTGCGCTATCAGGTAAAAAATTTGAAATGGGCGGTGCCTGTGTCGTTAGCGGCGGGATTTTTATCTTCCACGCTTGGCATAGGCGGCGGCGTTATAAACGTGCCGCTTATTACAAACGTCTGCAAAGCGCCGATAAAAGTGGCAAGCGCCACCAGCAGTTATAAACTTGGGCTTACCGCGTGCGCGGGCAGCATTATATATTTCGGAAAAGGGTATATAGTGCCTGACGTTACCATAATGTCCGTGCTGGGCATTTTGGCGGGCGCTTACGTCGGAATGAATTTGCTGCTGCGCACTAAGGCTTTTTATATTGAACTTTTGTTCGGCATGCTTATGGTCGGCATTGCAGTCAAAATGGTGCTGAGTTTATGAAAGACAAGAAACTGCGCGTCTATATTTATTATATGCTGCTCACGGGTTTAAGCTTTGTGGTATTTTTTTCCGTTATGTTTTTGCTGCTGGGCGGCGTGTGGGGCAAGCTTGCGCTGGGAACTTTACTGTACCTGCCGCCCGCGCGTCTTGTGACGGAGATTTTTGGTTTTTCAAAAACTAAAAATTACGGTTTTGCGTTAATTTCAGTAATTTTGCTTGTTATGTTATTTTTGGGATACACTTATGAAAGTATTGGGCATTGACCCGGGGCTTGACCGCACGGGCTGGGCTGTTTTGGAACGCCGCGGCGGCGGGGATATTACGCTTTGCGCCGCCGGCCTTCTGCACACGTCTAAAGAAAGCACGCTGCCGCAGCGCCTTGAATATATTTTTAATGAAGTAGGCAAACTGGCGCAGACTTATAAGCCGGACTGCGCGGCTATGGAAGAGATGTTTTTTTTAAAACGCGCCATTACCGTCAGCCAGACCATACAGACGCGCGGCGTTATTCTGCTTGCCGCGCATATGAACGGCCTTGCCGTAAATTCTTACGCGCCAAAAAAAGTTAAAAGCGTAATCTGCGGCTCGGGCGCGGCGGAAAAAGCGCAGGTGCAGCGCATGACGCAGCTGACTTTGAAATTAAAAGAAATACTCAGACCCGACGACGTGGCCGACGCCGCCGCCATAGGCATATGCCACTTAAAAACCGCGCCTGTTACCAATCAAATAAACACGGCCGCGGCCTTTGAACAAAAACTCGCCGCAGCCAGAAAAATGCAGATTAAAACAAAATAATATTTTTATTCCCAATCAGATGTCAGCCGGAAAACTTCTTTTCCGTCTGATTCTCTTGTAAGTATATGCGTGTAAGAATTTTCTGAATCTTTGTAGACTTTACCGATAATTTTTTCGCCGTTTGTACACTCAGATTTAAAACTTAATTTTGCGGTTTTTAGCGTCGCCGCGCGCATATTTTTCGGCATAGTTTCCGTGGCCCAGGCAAGATAATGGGTATTGTTGACGTGCCCGTTTGTGTCAATATCTTCCTCGCGCGTCAGGAATATTTTCTCGGATATCGGCGCAACTCTGTCGTAAATATTTTTTTTAAATTCCTTCTCTTCTGTTACATAGCGCGGGGTTGGCTCATTGAAAGCAAGCATTGTCTCGGGCATGCGCGTTATACGGCGCGTTTTCAAATTTAAAAGCACCCACCATGTACTGCCTTTTATTATGGTTTTACCGTCGGAGTCGGTAATAATAAACTCGCGGCGGCTGAGGGCTTTTTCGCTGCGCGCGTGCCAGGTTTCCACATTAAGCGTTTTGCCCAGCGCCGCCGGCGCGTAAACTTCTATTTGCATGCGCGTCAAAACCCAGGCTATGGACTGCGCGGTAAGTTCTTCCATGCCAAAACCGAAAGTGTGCGCGTCCGCCGCCGCGGCCTGCTGGAAATAATTGCATAAAATATGCAAAGGCAAAATTTCACCGCCGGTAAACTCGTAATATCTCGGTTTAAATTCCGCTTTCAACATTTGCTTTCCCCGCTTTCTTTTTTGATTTATTTAACAGTTTTTCATATTTTTCATTTTTAGAAATTTCAAAAAATTTAACTGCCTGCGCGTAATCTTTTTTCTTATAATAAAGCATGCCGAGGTGGCCCGCGATTTCAGGGTCTTCGTTTGACGCGCGGTAAGCCTGCAGTATATATTTTTCGGCTTCATCGTAATTTCCTGTTTTAAAATAATA
>JAIRUU010000105.1 GCA_031254225.1 Candidatus Elusimicrobium euhamitermitis | reverse complement strand
GTTAAATTGCCGCCGTATTTATTTATCAAAACTTCCGCCTGAAAATCAATAATGTCAACGGCCGTTTTTAAAATATTTTCAAATTTTTCTCTGCCGTATTTATTTATAAACTCGTCCGGGTCCAGCCCTTCGCTTCCGAGGCTTGCCACTTTTACGAATAAACCCTGCGAAATTAAAATCAGAGACGTGCGCAGACTGGCTTTAATTCCCGCGGCGTCCGGGTCAAAAAGAACGGTAACGTTTTGCGTATAGCGTTTTAAAAGTTTGGCGTGCTCCTCGTTAAAACTGGTGCCGAGCGGCGCCGCGCAGTTGCCGACGCCCGCGCTCATTACGCCGATAACGTCCATGTACCCTTCAAGCAAAATCGCGTTGTCCGCCTTTCTTATTTCCGGCCCCGCGAAATTTAAACCGTAAAGAACGCGGCTTTTTGAGAACAGCGCGGTTTCTGGGGAATTTAAATATTTCGGCTCCCCGTCGCCGAAAATGCGGCCGCCGAAGCCCACCGTTTCCCCGCGCTGGTTAATTATAGGAAACATTACGCGGCTTCTGAAATAATCCCTCACGCCGTATTGTCCCTGCGCGCCCAGACCCGCGGCATAAATTTCTTCCGGCTTAAAACCGCGGTGCAAAGCGGCTTTTGAAAATCCGTCAAACCCTTCCGGCGTAAACCCGAGCTCAAATTTTTCCGCCGTTTCTTTGGTTATCCCTCTTTTTTTAAGGTACTCGCGCGCCGCGTTTCCGGCCGCGCTTAAAAGCGTTTTGTGATAAAAATTTTTGGCGTAATCAACAAGTTCGCGCAGTCTTACTTTCTGCCGGTCCGCGTCTGACATTGTTTCTTCTTTTTTCCATTCCACTCCCGCGCGCTCCGCCAGTTTTTTGGCGGCTTCGGGGAAAGACAGGTTTTCTATTTTCATCAGAAACGCAAAAATATCCCCGCCCGTCTGGCAGCCGAAACAGTAGAACAAACCTTTGTCCGGACTGACGGTAAAAGACGGCGTTTTTTCCTGGTGGAACGGGCAGCAGCCCTTGTAAGTTTTGCCCGCTTTTTTAAGGCCGGGCACGTATTCTTTTACAAGTTCGGCTATATCCAGTTTTTCCCGTATAGTTTCTACAGTGTTTTCCGGCATTTAGGAGTGTCCTGCGCGGCGGCCCGCCTTCGCGTTGCTACGGCGCGGCAAACAGAAAACAATAGCCTCTTACAGAGGCTATTGTTTTCTGTTGATTTTTTAAAAGCGTTTACGCTTTGTGCGTCTCATTCTTCTCTGCGCTTCCTGAGACTTTAATTTTCTTTTTACGCTGGGCGGCATATAGGTTTCGCGTCTTTTGATTTCTTTGAGAATGCCGTTTTTCTCGCACTCTCTTTTAAATCTTTTAAGCGCTTCTTCCAAATGTTCCGCGTCTCTTACTTTAACAAAGACCATGTACTTTTCACCACCTTCAACTATTGAGTATAGAATTATTTTTAAAAATTACAAGGGGTAATTTTTAGGGCTTGCTTACGCTGTTAAAGCGCCGCACTCCTTTTTTGTAAATTTCCATTTTTTTACTTCTCAGATAGACTTCCGGCTATCATCGTCGTAAAAAAATGGAAATTTACGAAAAAATGATAGCGGCGCAGACGCTTTAACAGCGTAAGCAAGCCCTTATCACCCGGGCGGCCACAGCATTCTGCGGCCGGAAAGCAGGTGATAATGCAGATGTTCCACCGTCTGACCCGCGGCCCTGCCGTTGTTTAAAACAAGCCGGAATTCTTTTAAATCCAAATCTTTTGCTATTTTTACGGCGGCCAGCTGCAGCATACCAAGCAGCTCCAAATCTTCCTCCTCCGCGCGGGACAGGGAAGAAATATGTTTTTTCGGTATTATAAGTATATGCGTAGGGGCCTGGGGGTTTAAATCTTTAAACGCCAGAAGAAACTCGTTTTCATAAACAATTCTTGTTTCAATTTCTCCGGACGCTATGCCGCAAAATATGCAATCTGACATAACAAATTATATAATATTTTGATGAGCGAAATAGAGACTACTTTATCAGATATCAAACTTTTCATTGAATCCCTTAAAACGGAAATGCCGGAAGTTTTTGCCAAAGACGCGCCCGCGCGCGACATTTCCGGCAAAGTGCTTTATATGGGCGAGTTGTATGACGCCGTAGTTAACGCGGAGCCGGAGGCGGAACCCTCCGTCAGGCTTGAAGACGGCAGAATATTAATCACGGTAAAAGACGAAAACGCCGACGCTGGCCAAATGGCGGAGGACTGGCTGCGCGGCCGGGCCGAAACAATTTTAAAAGAGCGTACCGCGGCCTGGGCAAAAAAAATGGGCGTTGAATTTAACTCAATTTTTATTAAGGACCAGCGCACGATGTGGGGCAGCTGCTCTGATAAAAAAAATATAAATTATTCTTACCGCATAATAAAAATGCCCTCCGTGATAATGGATTATCTGATAGTGCACGAACTTGCGCATCTGGTGCATATGAATCACGCGGACGAATACTGGACGCTCGTCTCCGCCCACTGCCCTGATTATGACAAACACAGAAAGTGGCTCAGTTCAAACCGCGCGCATATTATGGCTGACACAAAAATAAAATATTCCAAGCCTCCGGCGGAAACTGTAAATGAACAAAATTAAACTGGCCCTTGCGCTTTTAACGCTGCCTCTTTTTTGCGCGGCCGAAACGGGAAAATTTGAAGAGCGCATTTTTATAGACGGCAACGAGGCCGCTTACGCGGAGTTTCCGTCTTCTTACGTCGCGCCGCGCATGGTGCGTTTTGTTATGCCGCGTGATTATGATAAAAATTCCAAAACCTATCCGGTTGTTTATGTGCTAGGCGAAAGCAAGAATAAAAAAATAATAAAAAGTTCCGATGCGGTTTTTATTTTTATCCAGCCCGCGCCGGGCGATGAGAAACGGGAAAATTTTGCCAAATTTTTGACTGATGACCTTATGCCTTACGCGGAAACAAATTACCGTATTTCAGACGAACCGCGTTTTCGCCTGCTGGCCGCCCGCGGCGTTTACTGCGACTATGCGGCGGACATTTTTGCGCTGCAGCGCAAAATTGATAATCTGGCTTTGCTTGACACTTCCGTTTTTAACGTAAATTTTACCCCGCGCGGCAGAATATGGCTTACGGGCAAAAAAGCAAATATTCTCGGCGCTAACGAAAAGCTTAAAGCCAAAGGTTTTATTTTCGGCCAAAACATGCTTTACAATTTTAACGAAGGCACGCTGTTTGACACTTTGCCGCTGCCCATGATTTTCGGCGTAAAATATCTGCCTGATAATTTTGTTTTAAGCGCGGCGGTTGATATGCCGGCAATTCCCGTTGCTTACGACGGGCCGGTTGAAATAGACGCGAAGTTAAATTTGAAAAACGGCGTTTTGGTTGATTATATTATTGATAAAGTAACGTTCAGCAACAACGCGTATTTTACGTGGGCGCCGGCAAAGCAGGCGTTTTTTATCAAAAACGGCGCTGCAAAAGGCAGTTATACGGCAAAAGTCGCTTTCGGCGGCAAAAATGCGGCGGCCAGGTTTAAATTGTATTGAAAAACGCCTCTGAAAAGCTAAAAATATCAACAAAATTCCGGGTTTGTCAACAAATTTTTATGATAATTTTTAGTTATGTGGTTTAAACCACATTTGTATTGACGCGTCCGTCGGGGAGTTTTAAGCTGTCAACAAGGTTTTTACTATAGAAAAACTTGGCTTTGGGTGTACTTATCCACAGTTTTTGGCGGTTATCAACAGGTTTTAAGGCTGGGAAAACAAGAAATACTTTAAAAATTAGTATTTTGCGCAGTAAAAACAGGAATATAACCGCTTTATGAACAGATTATCAACAGGCTGTTGATAAGTGTTGATAAAGCTGGTATAATAAACTCGGGAGATTTTTATGAAACATCTCAAAATTTTTTTGCTGGCGTTTATTTTGGTTTTTGCCGCTTGTTCCGGCGGTAATCAAAATACAAAAAACACGCAGGATCCCGTTATAAAAAGGGAACAGCGTAAAAACGCCAAATGGGCAAAGCAGTCCTCGGCCGACATGCTGCGCAGCGGTAATATTCCGACCGTGGAGTTTGAGTTTGATTCAATACGCCTTGCGTCAAGCGCGTATCCTATTTTGGATAAAGTCGCCGCTTTTATGGTGCCTAACCCCGATATTAAACTTATTGTTGAGGGGCATACGGACTATTTAGGGTCGGACGAATATAATGACTGGCTGAGCGCGTCGCGCGCCATGGCTATTAAAAGTTACATTGTAAGCCGCGGCGTTTATCCCGACTCCATCAAAGCCTACGGCTACGGCAAACGCCGGCCGTTGACTTTGGACGGCAGCCCCGAAGGCCGGCAGACCAACCGCCGCGTGCAGTTTACTATTACCAACAGAAACTGGGAAGCGGTATATTAAAAATTCTGACGTATGTCTCCAGACGTTAAATATAATATGTAAACGCTTGTTTTTAGATTAGAGCCCGTATATAATATGTAGTATGAAAAAATTATATACGTTCGCCGCGCCGAAGGGAAACGAAAGCGCGTTTACTCTGATTGAACTGCTTGTCGTCGTCCTTATTATCGGCATTCTTGCCGCAATAGCGCTGCCTCAGTATAAAAGAGCAGTTTTAAGAAGCCGTGCCGCCGAAGCCTTAATTCATGCAAGGGCTTTAAAAACCGCCGTGGACTCATGGCGTCTCCAAAACGGGGACACCGCCTCGTCAAACCGCCCGAAGTTCGCGGATTTGGATATTGAAATTCCTAACGTTAATTATACCACCGAATATAACGCGCAGGCGCAATACTGGGATTATGATTTGAGAATAGTGAATTTTTGTATAAGAAGCTCGTCCGGGGTTGTCAAGCAGCCGGTTAGATATGAAATATGTCCGAATGCAAACAATAATATAATCCAGTGTCTTGCCGAGTTAAATGATACGGCCGCCAACAATTTATGTATGTATTTGGGAGGGACTTTTTCACAGAATACGAGCGGCTGGAATTATTACTCAATAAAATAACCGCGCGGCTTATTTCGCTGCTATCTGCGCCGCCAGCGCGTCGTAGGGTTTGACTGAGGCGTTATTTAAATCAACCAGCCACGCGCCGCAGTCTATGGGATAATCTTTCAAAGTATTCTGCGTTTTGCCGAGTTTTGATTTTGACGTGCAGTTTACCAAAAAATTATTGCCGAGCGGAATTACTTTCCACTCTTTCTCGGCGTTAAGCAGCACATAACCTTTTTTGCGCTGCGCCAAATCAAGATTATAAAGATATTCGTCAATTGCGCGGCCGTAAATTCTTTTTATGTAATCAACGCTTCTGTTTTTATCCGCCTCATATGTCAGCCGTTTTGTTTCCGCGTCCGCCTGCGCTTTTAACTGTAACTCGCGCTGCGCGGCTATATTAGCCTGCGCGTCCGCGGCGTCCTGTTTTGCGGCCCGCATGGCGGCAAGGCGCGCGGTTACCGCGGGGTTAACCTCTTCTTTATATTTAAGTTTTATGGTGCCGTCCCGCTTTATCGCGCCGGCCGGCGTCACGCTTGCGGTAATGAGGCCCAGAACGCTTGAATATTTAATTTTGATTTTTATTTTCCCGGGCGTATAAAATTTGGCCGTGCCGTTTTCTTCAAGGTCTTGTTTAAAGCCGGCGTTAAAATCTAAAATAACTTCCGGCGTGCCGCTGCGCCAGCAGCACTGGTTAATGCAGTTAAAATTATTGTTTACGCGCGCCGCCGCGTCCGGCGGCAGAAATTTGAAATGGAATTTGTAGTAGGAATCCGTCTGGTTTCCTTCCCAGTCTTTTTTATCGGTTACCACTTCCAGCCAGTTTTTGTTGGACGCGTAAGCCGAATCATACGTCAGAGGGTTTGAGCAGCCCGCCGCGAATAAAACGCATATGGCCAAAAAAGACTTTTTCATATATTTGAATTATATAATATAATAAAATTATGGAGCTTATTTTAAAACTTTTTACCATTCTTAACACGCCGGACAAATACGCGGTAATTTTGGCCAAGCTTATCAGCGTTATAGTTTTTATTCTGGTTTTGTGGTTCATGGGTTATTTGTGCCGCGCGGTTTCCGAGAAGTATATAATAGACAAAATTTTTAAAGGCCGTTTTGAAAAGTGGCACGGCGCGCTGCGCGGCGGTAATTTTTTTGCCGCCGTCGGGTACCTTATCGCGGGTCTTATAGTAGGCACTTTCATAAGTTTCTTTTTTCCGGAGCAGTATGAAAAGTTCAGCGCGTTCGGCGCAAAACTTTTAAACGCGTATATCCAAATCTGCATACTGATAATGATTAATAAAGTTTTAAGCATTATCACGCACTTTTACGGCAATAACCCCAATATGCCGGTCAAAGGCATAACGCAGGCTTTAAAAATCTTAATAAATTTTTTCGGCATACTTATTATAGTTGCGTCGTTCTTCGGCAAGGAGCCGATGTTTTTTATAGCCTCTTTGGGCGTAATAGCT
This sequence comes from Candidatus Elusimicrobium euhamitermitis, assembly GCA_031254225.1. Taxonomy (GTDB): domain Bacteria; phylum Elusimicrobiota; class Elusimicrobia; order Elusimicrobiales; family Elusimicrobiaceae; genus Elusimicrobium; species Elusimicrobium euhamitermitis. The sequence continues at coordinate 2,673 of JAIRUU010000105.1, read as the reverse complement.
TCCGTGTTAATGCTTGTGTTTAAGGACCCTATTTTGGGGCTTACTGCCAGTTTCCAGCTTTCCATGAACGACATGCTTCGCATAGGGGACTGGATTGAAGTGCCGGCGCACGGCGCGGACGGGGACGTTATTGATATTTCGCTTACCACGGTGCGCGTGCAGAACTGGGACAAAACCATTGTCAGCGTGCCTGCCTATGATTTGATTTCGTCTTCTTTTAAAAACTGGCGCGGAATGAGCGAGTCCGGCGGCAGACGCATAAAACGCGCTGTCAATATTGATTTGCAGACCATAAAATTTGTTGACGCGGAAATGCTCAAAAAACTTAAAAAAATAGAGCTTTTGTCCGACTATCTTGAAGCCAAAGAAAAAGAAATTTTGGAATATAATTCCCACCATAACGTGACGGAAGCTATTATCAACGGCCGCAACCTGACGAACATAGGCACGTTCCGCGCCTACTGCGCCGCGTATATTAAAAGCAGGGAATATATACATAAAAAATTTACGTCAATGGTGCGCCAGCTTGAGCCCGGGCCGCAGGGCCTGCCGCTTGAAATTTACTGTTTTACAAACACGGTTGTCTGGCTGGAGTATGAGGCGTACCAGAGCGATTTGTTTGACCATCTGTTTTCCGCTATGAAAGATTTTGATTTAAGGCCTTTCCAGAATCCGAGCAGCGCCGACATCAGTTCTCTTGCCGCAAAAACCCCGTTAAAGATTTAATATAATATAAAAATGAACACTAAATTAATTTTGATGGCTGGGCTTGCTGTTGTCAGTTATTTTTTGGGCGGTATTCCGTCCGGTTATCTGATAACGCGCAAAGTGCTGGGCGTGGATATACGCACAATGGGGTCCGGCAATCCCGGCGCGGCTAACGTTTACCGCACGGTAGGCGCAAAGGCTGGTTGGGCCACTTTTATTATAGACGCGCTGAAAGGTTATATCTGCGTCAGGCTCGCTTTTTATTTTTTCCCGGGAGACTATACTTTTGCGGCGGTTTGCGGGACGCTGGCCATAGTCGGCCATATGTGGACGCTGTTTCTGAAATTCCGCGGCGGCAAAGGGGTGGCCACGGCGGCCGGCGTTTTCGGCGCGCTGCTGCCTATACCCACTATGATAGCCTTTGCGGTTTTCGCGCTTGCCGTCTGGTACAGCGGGCACATTTCCGTGGGCTCAATTATTGCGGCGGCGGTTTTGCCGCTGTCTTCATATTTTATAGGCCATCAGCCCGTTGCGGTTGACATAGTTGCCACGCTAGTGGGCTTAGTAGTAATCTACAAACATATTCCCAACATGAAACGTCTTATGCAAAAGAAAGAACTTAATTTTGAAGACGGCTCCAAAAAAAGACAAAATGAAAATAAATAATATCACCGTTTTTGGCGCGGGCGTATGGGGCAGCGTGCTGGCCCAGCACCTGGCCGGCAGGGGCTATAAAATTACTTTGTGGGAATATTATGAAGAACTTTTTGACAAACTTTCCTCCACCCGCCTGCACCCGAACATAGAAAATTTTAAACTGCACGAAAATATTAAACTTGAGCGCGGGCTGCCGGCCGCCGTAACAAACGCGGACATGCTTATTTTTGTAATCTCTTCCAAAAGCGTGAGGAATTTTTGCAAACAGATAAAACCGCTGCTTGACGGCCGCAAGATAACCGTGGTCAGCGCGTCAAAGGGTCTGGAAGACGGCACTTTCAAAACTGTGTGCGAAGTGATTGAAGAAGAACTGCCGCATTTAAAAAACCGCGCCATGGCGTTCAGCGGCCCCAGTTTTGCGCTTGAAGTGGCAAGGGGGATACCCACAAAAATTTTAGTCGCCGGTCCTGACGCGGCGCTTGTAAAAGAAACCGCGGCCGTCTTTAACGGCGGGCCGGTGGTTACCGTTGCGTCGGACGACAGGCGCGGGGTTGAATACGGCGGCGCGATAAAAAACGTAGTCGCCATAGGCTGCGGCATTCTTGACGGTCTGGGGGACGGCGCAAACACAAAAGCCGCGCTGATTACGCAGGCCATGCAGGAAATGGCCACCATTACCATGGTACAGGGCGGCAAAATGGAAAGCATTTATAATTTGTCCGGCCTGGGGGACGCTATTTTGACGGGCATGTCTTCAATTTCAAGAAACCGCAGGCTGGGGGAAAAACTCGGGCAGGGTTTAAGCCTTGACAAAGCGCGCGAGCAGGTGGGAACTATCGCCGAAGGCGCGGACAGCGTGAGCAGCGTTTACCACCTTGCGCGCAAACACGGCCTGACGACGCCGATTTTGGACGCTATATGGCAGATTTTAATTCAGGGCGCGGATAAAAAAGTTTTGCTTAAAGCGCTGGGGTTTTGATTTTACGACGAGTTTTTCCAGCTGGATACGGCGGATATTTGTTACATTATGTGTTCAAACCCCTCACCTGTGTCCTCTCCCGCAGGCGGGTAGGAAAGCCATAAGGAGGACGGAGTACTATAATGAAAAAAGAAGATATCGTCAACAAACTGTCGCTCAGCCTGCTTGATAAAAAATCCGCGGCGCAGGCTTTTGAAAAAGTTTTTGAAATTATTAAAGAAGGGCTTGAGACGGACGGCAAAGTGATTATAAGCAGCTTCGGGGTTTTTACCAAAGTAACAACCAGGCCGACGGTGCGGCATAATCCTAAAACTCTTGAGAAAGTGGAC
>JAIRUU010000081.1 GCA_031254225.1 Candidatus Elusimicrobium euhamitermitis | reverse complement strand
GTCCGTGACAATCAATTTCTCTATCGGCGAATTGTTGATTTTATCCACGCCGTTGCGGGACAAAATGCCGTGCGTGCATACCGCGTAAATGCACGTCGCGCCGTTTTCTTTTAATTTGTTTGACACCACGGCAAGCGTGCCCGCGGTATCTGCGATATCGTCAAAAATAATACAGGTTTTGCCCTGCACGTCGCCGATAATATTGTAGACTACGGCCTCGTTCGCTTTAGGCCGGCGTTTGTCAATAATGACAAGCCCCGCGTCCATGCGCGCCGCGAATTTGCGCGCTCTTTCCGTGCCGCCCACGTCCGGCGATACCACAACTACGTCGTCGCGTTTTCTTAAATCCTGAAAATAATCCAAAAATACCGGCCTTGCCTGCAAATGGTCAACGGGAATATCAAAGAAACCCTGTATCTGTCCGGCGTGAAGGTCAACGGTCATCACTCTATCCGCGCCGGCTTCCGTTATAAGATTGCTGACCAGTTTTGCGGTTATCGGCACGCGCGGGGAAGCTTTTCTGTCCGCCCTTGCGTAGCCGAAATACGGGAGCACCGCGGTTATTTTTTCCGCGCTGGCGCGCTTGAAAGCGTCAATCATTATTAAAAGTTCCATCAGATTTTCATTAACCGGCGTGCAGGTGCTTTGTACTATATAGCAGTCGTGCCCGCGCACGCTTTCCAGAACCTGGACGTCTATTTCCCCGTCGGCGAATCGTTCAACGTGCGTGCGGCCCATTTCAATATTTAAATGCCGGCATATTTCCACAGCCAGAGGTTTGTTTGAATTGCCGGAAAAAACTTTTAATTCGCCGTTAACTGTTTTCATTTAACACCTGTTAGTTGATTAATTTATTGTTTATCAACTATCTTTTAATATTTATCTGGCGCGCGCGGCCAAGGGCAAGCGCGCCGTCCTCAACGTCTTCTGTTATCGTTGAGCCAGCGCCCGTCTTGCTTTTACTGCCAAGCTTTACCGGCGCTACCAAATTTGTGTTTGAGCCTATAAAAACATTGTCCCCTATTTCCGTTTTAAATTTATTAACGCCGTCGTAATTGCAGGTAATCGTGCCCGCGCCGACGTTCACTTTTTCCCCCATCACGGTATCCCCTATATAACTGAGATGGTTGACTTTTGAGCCGCGGCCTATGACGGACTTTTTAGTTTCGCAGTAATTGCCCACTTTGGCTTTTTCTTTAAGCACCGTGCCGGAGCGCAGGTGAGCGTAAGGCCCGACTTCGGCCCGCGGGCCGACGACCGCGCTTTCTATATAACTTCCCGCTTTAATTTTCGCGCCTTCTTCTATAACGCTGTCAACTATAAAACAATTAGGCTCTATAACAACGCCGGCGGATATTTTGGTTTTGCCGTAAATAAAATTGTTGGGGTAAATAACGGCGTCAGGAGCAACAATAACTTCCGCGTCAATATCGGCCGTCTCGGGCCGTATGATTGTTACGCCCTGCTCAAGCAGTTCGTTTGTTTTGCGGTCTCTTAAAACAGCCTCGGCCTCGGCCAGCTGCGTTTTGCTGTTTACGCCCAGCGCCTCTGTTTCGTCTTCAGTATTAAAAGCCGTAACTTTAAGATTTTGAGACGTAAAAATTTCAATGCAGTCAGTCAGATAATATTCTTTTTTCGGGCCTTTGGGCGCAAGTTTTGCAAGCGCTTTGGCAAGTTCTTTGGTATTAAAAATATACATGCCGGAATTAATTTCATTAATTTTTTTCTGTTTTGCCGCCGCGCTTGTTTCTTCCACAATTTCTTCAAAATTGCCTTTTGCGTTGCGTATTATGCGGCCGTATCCTTGCGGATTAAAAACGTTTACGCTGAGCACGGACGCAAAAGCTTTGGCCCCGCAAAAATCTTTATACATTTTTTCCAGCGTGGACGGGCGGACAAGCGGCGCGTCGCCTGATAAAATCAAAACGTTTTTGTATTTTTTAATAAAGGAGAGAGAGTCTTTGACCGCGGTGCCCGAGCCGTTTAAAATTTTCTGCAGAGTAAATACGACTTTTGTGTAAATGCCCCAGTCCGGCAGGTTTTCTTTGATTAAAGTCTGGGCTTTTTCCGCCTCAAAACCCGTCAAAACGCCTATAGCCGCAGGGCGCAGAGCCTGCGCGGTTTGCATTATGTGGGCCAGCATGGGTTTGCCGCAAATTTTATGCAGCGGTTTGGGCAAAGCGGAACGCATGCGCGTGCCTTTGCCGCCGGCCAGTATTAAGACGCACAAATCAGAATTTATCTTTTTTGAAGTTTTTGCTGCGGTTTTGATTTCGGCTACCATTGTTTTACCTACTCTTGCCTTGTTTTGATACTTTAATTATACCATATTAAACAAATTACAAAATGTTAAAATATCTTTTATGGGCTATATAACCGTTTTGCTTGTCGCCCTCAGTCTGACCATGGATAATTTTGCCGTTTCCCTGGCCTGCGGCTGCGGGCCGGATATCAAAAATAAGGACATTGTCAAATGCGGCTCTTTTTTTGCGCTTGCGCATATAATAATGTTTTCAGTAGGCTGGTTCGGCGGCGAACTGGCGGAAAGATATATTGACGGCTATGACCATTGGGCCGCGTTTTTCCTCTTATTATTTATAGGCGGGAAAATGATTAAAGAAGCGTTTTCCGAAAAAGAAGAATGCTTCAACATATTTAAAAACACGCGGGAAATAATTTTGGTGTCGCTTGCCACGTCAATGGACGCGCTCGCCGTGGGTTTAAGCTTGAGTTTTGCGGCTGTAAATTTTACTTTTGCGGCCGCCAGCACGGCCGTTTTCGTTTTTATAACGACGTTCCTGGGTTTCAAGCTGGGCCGTAAGTTGAACGCCAAATTCGGCAAAAGGGCGGAAATAGCGGGCGGCATAGTGCTTATAGGCATAGGCCTTAAAATTCTGCTTGACGGTATAAAGTAAAAATGATGGAATGAATTGAGAGTGCGCGTGCCGCGCACACTTTATTTTAGTTGCGCGTCTTTGCCGCGCAACAGGCGGGTTTCGCAGAACTTGCGGCTTGCGCATTTGGGTGATTTTTAATTTTTCCGGCCCTCCCCGTACGCTTCGCCTTAAGTACTTGGTCGGGCCGGAGAAAATTAAAAATCCCCTCAAATCCGTAAGCGGGCGTAACGACGTTGGTTCACATTTGCGGTGCTGGTTTGGCTCTGGGGCAAAATTTTTTGAAGATACGATTTTACGTCATTATCATGAGAGGTGTGTATTATGGAAATTTGGGCCGCCGTCATAATGTTTATCTGCCTGTGCGTTGATAATATGGTCATGGCCAATATGTCCGGCATGAAGCCGCAGAATAACGACGTAAGGAGCAGGATGTCCCTGCGCATAGCTTTTTCTTTTTCAGGTTTTCACGTATTGTTTTTAATTTTAGGTTATCTGCTGGCAATGCTTATCTGGCCCGCTTCAAGAAACTGGATGTCAAGCGTCTGGGTGGCTTTTGCCTTTATAACTTTAATAGGCATAAGGCTGCTGCTTGAGACGGTGGAAAAAAGCCCCAGCTTCTCCGTTGCCGACGCGGACGTTAATACAAAACTTATCAAAACCTCCGCCTGGCTGGCTATAAATACGCTGATGATTGGTTTTGCCATGCGCATTATGAAAATTGACTACAGCCTGTTCTGGCCTATTTTTATATTGTTCGCGGTGTCAATGATAATGTCGCTGGTAGGTTTTTTAATCGGCAGGCCGGAGTCAAAAAAAATATCCACCAAAATAGTTGAATCCGCCGCCGGCATACTTATGATAATCATGGCTATAAGACTTCTGATTATGTATCATTAGCCGTATGAAGATTTTTAACAAAAAAGCAAAAGAGTGTTCGGTCAAAATACTCTTTTGCTTTTTTTTGTCGTTCTGCGCGGCCGCCGGATTTGCTTATACCGAGCGGCAGGTTCAAGATATGTCCGCGCAAAGCGAGTCTCTTATTTCAGACGGCAATTATGACGCCGCGCTCAAAACTCTTTTGGACATTTTCCCGTCCGCCCAAAATGACGACGACAAAACGCAAATCCAGTTTTTAATAGCCATGGCCAGCGCGGCAAAAGGAGACAACGCCACGGCGGAGTGGGTATTGCGGCGCATTTTAAAAAACCGCCCGTGGCTTACCCGCGTGCGTCTTGAACTCGCGCTTTTGTATTATAAGACGGGTAAAGACACAAAGGCGGACTATCACTTCCGCCTCGCGCTCGGCGGCCGCGATTTGCCGCCGGAAGTAAGACAAAAAATAGCCTACTTCCTCTACCAAATCCGCTACAGAAAAAAATGGGACGGATATTTAAACCTCGGCGTCACGCCGGACAGCAACGTAAACAACGCCTCTGTTGCGGAGCTGGACTGCATTAATTTCTTCGGCATGCCGCTGTGCAGAAAGCTGGAGAACAGACGCTCCTCAATCGGCTTAAGCGGCTTTGCCGGCGTGGAAAACTATTTAAGAATGTCCAAAAACATACGGTGGAAAACCACGCTGACCGGCGGCGTAGCGGATTATTCCGGCAGAGAGTATGACATTTATTCCGTGGGCGGCTCAACCGGCCCGCTGTACAATTTTACGCGCGGTTTTGCCGGTTTGTACGGCGGCGCGACGCGCGTGTGGTACGGCGGCAAAGGGCTTCTGTACGACGCGGGGCCGCTGGCGGAATTCAGTTATGATTTGTCTTCCCGCGTTACCGCCGGCATTAACGGAAGTTTAAAATTTTCAACTTTTGACAATGATATGTACGACTATCTGACCGGCAGCTCTGTTTCCGTTATGCCGACTTTGTATTACGCCCTTACCTCAAAAAGTTTTATCCTGCTAAAACCGTCCGCGGAATTTATGAACACGCGCTATGACTGGGCGGACAAAGATTCATATAAAATAGCGGTTGGTTTCGGCATAGAACTGCCGCTCGGCGTTTCGCTTTATCTGGAGCCGTCTTACGGCAATGCCCGCGCGAGAGGCAAAAGAGTATATACTCTTTTTGAGCCCGCCCAGCGCAGAACGGACGACAGTTACGCCATAAGCGTCCGCCTGCTTAACCGCCAGATTAACGTTTACGGTTTTACCCCCACGCTTAACTATTCCTACACCGACGTAAAATCCAACATAAAAAACATGAGTTACAACAAGCACACGGTAGAATTAGGCATAACCAACAGGTTTTAACGCGGATATTTCAGCGTTGCGCCATAATTTTTTCCGACGCGGAGCGGCAATTATTATATAATAAGATCTTTAGATATTAGGAGATACCATGGTTAACAAAAAAGGATTTACTCTGGTGGAAGTACTGGTGGTCGTATTAGTTGTAGGCATACTGGCCGCCATAGCTCTTCCGGTATATAAAAAGGCGGTTGAAAAAAGCAGGGCGATGGAAGCTTTTGAAATTCTTGATAACATAAGAAACAAACAGGAACATCGCGCTCTCTTTGGCAAAAATAAAGAAGACCGCCAATACACCACGCAGTTTAAAGACCTCTCGGAAGTTATTTCCGGCATACCTGCTATAGATACGGAAAACGTTGACAGCATTTCAACAAAACATTTTAAATATATGCTCAACTACAAAGCTCCCTATTATTACGCCTCCGCCGTCAGAATAGGAGCCGGCGGCCAACCCGCTCCTTATGATTACACAATCAAGCAGACAGACGATTATATGGATTCCTATCTCTGCTGCGAAGGCACCGGCTGCGAAATAGTGGCCGGGCTGCTTAAAGGCTGCCCGTGTTCAACCGGATATTACAGGGCAGAAGACGGCTCGTGCCAACCGTTGAAATCCGCGGACCCGTGTAACGATTTTAAATCTACCCCTTACTATGATTGCTGCCGCGGCATATGGCCGACCGGCATGAAATGGGACGATATCCAAAAAGTCTGCGTTTGCAGGGACGGGCTGGTGCCTTCAGGCAATATATGCGTGACCCCGGACGAATGCGCAGGCCTTCTTGACCAGGATTATAAATGTTGTAAAGGGGACTATTCCGATAAAGTATGGACTGCCGGCAAATGTTGGTGCAAGGACTCAACCAAATCCATGGTTGACGGCAAGTGCGTAAGTGGCTGCAGCGGTACAAAAATGGGAAACCTTTGCTGCACGTATCCAAACAATGTGGCGGTTTGCAACGGTGCATGCCAAGCTTGTTCCTGCGAATATTTTTATAACGGAAAATGCAACCAGTGCACCTATACGGAATACTCGGCCGGCAAAATATGGAGGTCGGACAGAAACAGCTGCGATTGTCCCGTCGGACAAGAGCTTAACTCCAGCGGAAAATGCGCCAGCGGCTGCAGCGGCAAAATAATCGGAAACCTTTGCTGCGGCAATTACGATATTACCGTCTGCGACGGCAAATGCTCCTCTTGTTCCTGCGAATATTTTTATAACGCAAGGTGCAATCAGTGCACCTATACGGAATACTCCGCCGGCAAAATATGGAGGTCAGACAAAAATAAATGCGATTGCCCTTCCGGACAAGAACTTGACTCCAGCGGAAAGTGCTCCTCCCCCAATGACTGCGTAGTTACCGGCGGCAAGAACTGCGAATGTCCTTCGGATAAACCCTGGTGGAACGTTACCGCCCAGCAATGTCAGGCGTGTCCCGCTAATTCTTCTTGGAAAGGAAAAAGCTGCGAGTGTAATGACGGCGGGTATATGTCCGGCGCTACCTGTTACTGCTCAGGCGACGCGACCTATGAGAACGGCAAATGCGTAACGTGTCAAGACAAAGGGTATGACGGCAAGTCGGGTTCTTACCCTTACAACTGTGCCTGCTTTAACGGCAAAATATATACAGACGGTAAATGCAAGTGCAACACGAGTAAGTACGTAGACGACGGCGCCGGCGGCTGTAAATGCCCCGGTACCGGCGGAAGAACGTATATGTGGAATAATAACGGCAACTATATTTGCGTTTGTCCTCTTGGCCAGTATTTTAACGGAAGCCAGTGTGTAACGTGCGAAAGCGGCGGTTATGATACTTACCAAAACAGTTATAGCAACGATTCCGGCTCCTCTTACAGATGCGCGTGCTATACAGGCAAAACTTATACCTCTGGCAAATGCGTATGTACCGCAGGCGCGTCTGCAGACGCCAGCGGCAACTGCAGCTGCGCCAACAACCCGAATGGAAGGACGCAGCTGAAAAACTTAGGCGGCACCACCGGCTCTTTATGTCTCTGCCCGAGCGGTTCCGGCTGGAACAGCTCCGCATGCGTGACATGTACCAGCCTGGGTTATGATTACGGCGATAATTATGGCGACAATAATGATTCCGTGGGCAACAGATGCCACTGCAACACCGGCAGAACATTCAGCGGCGGCAAATGCGTATCTGACGGCAGTTGTCCCAAAGGGCAGATAATTGCTTACGGCTGGACAACATGCAAAACATGCAGCGACGACGGCAGCGCCATAGCGAACAGCTCAGAAACCGCGTGTCTGTGCCAACAGACGCCCTGGACTTCATATGATTCCGCGGCAAGAAAATGCTACTGCTCCGCAACCTGCGAATATAAAGACGGCAGCAAGAAACCAAACTGCTGATTACGCTAAAAACCGGCGGCGTTTAACCGCACCGCGAAAACATTGTGACTTTCCCCCCGTCCGCAGCGGACGGGGGGAAATTTTTTTCTAAGTCTTTGTAATTGCCGTTAATGTATAAAAAAGGTATCCTATAGTATATATGAATAAATTAGAAAATGCGGTTGAGCGCATTTTAATTCCCGAAGACAAAATAGCGGCCAGAGTAAAAGAACTCGGCGCGCAAATTTCCAAAGACTACGCGGGCAAAAACCCTATTATCGTGGGCATGCTGCGCGGCGCAATCATATTCTACGGCGACCTGCTCAAAAACGTCAAAATCCCGTGCACGCTGGACTTTATGTGCCTTAGCTCTTACAACGGCACCTGTTCCACCGGCGAAGTGCGCTTTTTGCTTGACCTGCGCGGCAGCATAGCCGGCAGGCACGTTATTATAGTGGAAGATATCGTAGACACCGGACTTACTTTGGATTACGTTCTCAAAAATTTATCGCACCGCGGCGCGGCCAGCGTGGCAGTCTGCACGCTTCTGGACAAGCCGTCAAACAGAAAAACCAAAGTGCCCGTAAAATACACGGGGTTTGAAATAGAAAACGAGTTTGTAATAGGCTACGGCCTTGACTGCGACGAACTTTACAGAAATTTACCATACATAGGGGTATATAAGAACAGATGAAAAAGAGACCAAACATTACAGTAATTTCCGCCAGGCAAATCCTTTTGTGGGTGCTGGCTTTTGCGGTGCTGGCGTTTATTTTCCAGACGCGCGGGTCGCAGAAAACAGCTAAGCTGGATTATTCCGATTTTAAAACAAAAGTAGCCGCCGGCCAGGTAAGTAATATAGTAATAGGCAAAGAGCTTATTGAAGGCTCCCTCAAAGACGGCAACAATATCTCAAAATTTGAAACCGTAAGAATTACGGACGATAAGGATTTGGTGGCGGACCTGTCCAGGGCCGGCATCAAATACAAAGCCATGCCGGACAACAGCTGGGTGCTAAGCCTGCTGCTCAACGTCGGGCTCATAGTATTGTTCTTCGCTTTCTGGTGGTTTTTGCTGATACGGCCGCAGCAGGGCGGCGGCAAAGGCAATCCGCTCAGCTTCGGCAACACAAAAGCCAAACTGCAAATGGGCAATAACGAAGGTATTACTTTTAAAGACGTAGCGGGCTGCGACGAGTCTAAAGAAGAACTTGAAGACACCATTAAATTTTTGAAAAACCCAAAACGTTTCCAGAAACTGGGCGGAAAACTGCCCAAAGGCGTTTTGCTTTACGGCGCGCCCGGCACGGGCAAAACTCTGCTGGCAAAAGCCGTGGCAGGAGAGGCGGGCACTGCGTTTTTCTCGGCTTCAGCGTCGGAGTTTGTGGAAATGTTCGTCGGCGTAGGCGCCGCGCGCGTGCGGGATTTATTTGAGAAAGCCAAAAAAATGGCGCCGTCCATTATTTATATTGACGAGCTTGACGCCGTCGGCCGCCGCCGCGGCGCCGGCATAGGCGGCGGGCATGACGAAAGGGAACAGACTTTAAACCAGCTTCTTATAGAACTTGACGGTTTTGAGTCAAAAGAGGGCATTATTTTAATGGCCTCCACCAACCGCGTTGACGTGCTTGACCCCGCGCTCATACGCCCGGGCCGTTTTGACCGCCACATAAACGTTCCCGCGCCGGACATGAAAGGCAGAAAAGAAATTTTGGAAGTGCACGCCAAAAAAGTTAAACTTGACCCGTCGGTAAATCTCGGCGACATTGCAAAAGGCACTACTGGCTTTGTAGGCGCGGACCTTGCAAACGTCGTCAACGAAGCCGCTATTTTGGCCGCGCGTTACGATAAACCCGCCGTCACAAAAAATGATTTGGAAGAAGCGGTTGAGCGCGTTTTTGCCGGCCCGCAGCGCCGCAGCAGGCTCATCAGCGACAAAGAAAAAAGAATTATCGCTTACCACGAAGCCGGCCACACGGTAATAGCAAAAAAGACTGATTACAGCGATCCTGTGCACAAAGTTTCCGTCATACCGCGCGGGCCCGCGCTGGGTTACACAATGCAGCTGCCGCTGGAGGATAAATTTTTAACGTCCCGCTCGGAACTTGTTGACAGGCTTTGCGTGCTGCTCGGCGGCCGCGCGGCGGAAGCGGTTGTTTTTGAAGAAATCACGACGGGCGCGCATGACGACCTGTCACGCACTACGGCCTACGCGCGGCAGATGGTGGCGGAGCTTGGCATGAGCGACAAACTGGGGCCTATTTCCGTGCAGACCAACGAGGACGAAGTATTTTTGGGCCGCGAACTTGCAAGGCATAAATATTCCGAAGAGCTTTTGAGAAGCATTGACACGGAAGTGAGCGGCCTTGTCAAAGGCGCGTATGAAAGAGCAAAAGACATTATAGTTGCAAACCGCCTTGCGCTTGACACGCTGGTTGAAAGGCTTCTGGAAATTGAAGTGGTGGAAGGCAAAGAGATTGACGAAATTATGGCCGACCCCGCCGCCTACAAAGAAAAACTTAAAACTTTAAAAGAAAAAGAAGCCGCGGAAAAAGCAACGAAACCCGCGGACGAACCCGCGGACGGCAAACCCAAACCAACGGACAAAACTTTACAAGAAAACTGATTCCCCTTTTTTCCTCTCCCTAAAAGGGAGAGGAAAATAATTTGGAGGACATATCGTTACCATGAAATATTTTGGCACAGACGGCATAAGGGCCGTCGCGGGCGAATTTCCGCTGACTGAAGATTTTGTCCGCAAACTCGGCTATGCCGCCGTAAAATATGCGGAAAAAGATTTGCCGGAAAAACTCAAAAAGACCGTGCTGCTCGCCGAGGATTCCCGCGCGTCCGGCGCAATGCTGATGTCCTATTTAAGCGCGGGCATAAACGCGGCCGGTTTTAACGTGGTAAGCGTTGGCACCGCGCCCACGCCGGCGGTTTCTTTTCTCGTCAAAAAACTGGGCTTCGCTTTCGGCGCGGTAATTTCCGCAAGCCATAATCCGGCGGAGTTTAACGGCATTAAATTTTTCAGCCGTGACGGCAGAAAAATGGGCGAAGAAGCCGAAGAAGAAATTGAAAAAATTCTTGACAGCGTAAAAAAAATACCGGCGGCGAACGGGGAGTTTGAGTATGATGAAACGCTTATGCTCGCCTACCAGAATTTCCTTATTAACACCGTCCCGCAAAACCTGCTTAAAAATAAAAAAATAGTTTTGGACTGCGCCAACGGCGCAACGTCAAAAGTCGCGCCGCGCGTTTTTGAGGCGCTGGGCGCTAAACTTATCCTCATGGCAAATACGCCTGACGGAAATAATATAAACGACGGCGTGGGCGCGCTGCATACGGAAAAAATGCGGGAGCTTGTCTTAAAAGAACATGCCGATTTCGGTTTCAGTTTTGACGGCGACGGGGACCGCGTGATAGCGTCCGACGAAAAAGGGCGCGAGCTGGACGGCGACCATCTGATTTGCGCCAACGCTCTCTGTTACAAAAAACACAGCCGGCTTAAAGAAAATAAAGTTGTCATGACGGTTATGGCAAATCTGGGCGCCGTTAATTTTCTTAAAGAGAGCGGCATAGGCGCGGATTTGACCGGCGTGGGCGACAAATACGTGGCCGACGCGCTGGACAAACAGGGCCTTGCCATAGGCGGCGAAACTTCGGGCCACATAATTTTTCATGACCTTAGCCCGACGGGAGACGGCATTCTTGCCGCTTTGCAGACCGCAAAAACGGCAGTTACGCAAAACCGGCCGCTAAGCTATTTTTATGATTTGTGGCATAAATATCCGTCTGTGCTGACCGCGGTAAAAGTAACCAAAAAAGTTCCGCTTGAAAAGGTGGAAGGGTTTTCCGCGCTGACCGAAAAACTGGAAGCGGATTTTAAAGGCAAGGGCCGCATTTTTGTGCGCTATTCCGGCACGGAACCAAAACTCAGAATTTTAGTTGAAGGCGAAGACGCAAAAAAAGTAAACGCGGCCGCCAAGCAGTTGGAAGAACATTTTAAAGCGAGGGTAAAATGACGGTAAAACTGGGTTTAAATATTGACCACGTGGCCACGCTGCGCAACGCGCGCGGCGGGACGGAGCCAAAATTAGAAGACGCGGCCCGCGCCGCGCTGGGCATGGGCGCGGAAAGCATTGTCATACATTTGCGCCATGACAGGCGCCACATAAAAGACGCGGACGTTGAAAAACTTTGCAAATTATTCCCGGGCCGCATACATTTGGAGTGCGCGGCCACGGCGGAAATGGAGCGGATTGCGCTCAAATATAAACCGGCCTCCGTCTGCCTTGTGCCGGAGTTTGAAGGCGAAAGAACGACGCGCGGCGGCCTTAACTTAAACGCGTCAAACACGGCGAGAATTAAAAAAATCACAAACAATTTACGCAAGGCAAATATCGCGGTAAGCCTGTTTATAAATCCCGCCGCGGCCGACGCGCGCGCGGCAAAGAATATCGGCGCGGATATCGTGGAACTCTGCACCGCGAAGTACAGCGAAGCCAAAAATAAAAAAGAATCTGCCGCGCTTCTGGAAGATTTGGCGGTGTGTTCAATTTTGGCGCGCGAGCTGGGTCTTGAAGTGCACGCCGGCCACGGGCTGGATTATTCCAATGCCGCCGCGGTGGCAAATTTAGACGGCATGGAGTGTCTTAACATCGGCTTTGCGATAATAGCAAAATCCGTTTTCATAGGTCTAGCCGGCGCGCTGCTTGAAATGACGGACGCGGTAAAATAAATATGTGCGGCATAATAGGCTACGCAGGCAAAAAACCCGCGGCGCCGTATATTATACAGGGCTTAAAAAATCTTGAATACCGCGGTTATGACTCCGCCGGAATAGCGGTGATACAGGGCGGTCGTCTCCTGCGTCTGCGCGCGGCGGGCAAAGTAAGCGCGCTTGAAACTCTGGTCTCAAAAGCAAATTTTACCGGTACGGCCGCGCTTGGTCATACGCGCTGGGCCACGCACGGCAAGCCTTCCGAAATTAATTCCCACCCCCATACGGACTGCTCTGGCAAACTTGCGGTAGTGCATAACGGGATTATTGAAAATTATCTGACGTTAAAAGAAGAATTAAAAAAGAAAAAACACGTATTCCGTTCGGAAACGGACACGGAAGTCATTGCCCATCTTATTGAAGAAAATCTGAAAACGGAAAACAAAAACGCGGCCGCGGAAAAACGGCTGCTTGTTGCGGTGCAAAAAACCGTAAAACAGATTACGGGCGCTTTTGCAGTCGGCGTTATATGGAGCGGCGCGCCGGATGCAATCATAGGCGCGCGCAAGCAAAGCCCGCTGGCAATAGGGTTAGGCAAAGGCGAAAATTTTATAGCGTCCGACGCCGCCGCTTTTTTAAAGCATACCAAAAAAGCCGTTTTTCTTGAAGATAACGAGATTGCGCTGGTATCTTCCTACGGCGTAAAATTTTACGGCGCGGACGGCATTGAAAAAAATCCCGCAATTACAGACATAAAATGGAGCCACGCGCAGGCTGAAAAAA
Organism: Candidatus Elusimicrobium euhamitermitis; assembly: GCA_031254225.1. Classification (GTDB taxonomy): domain Bacteria; phylum Elusimicrobiota; class Elusimicrobia; order Elusimicrobiales; family Elusimicrobiaceae; genus Elusimicrobium; species Elusimicrobium euhamitermitis. The sequence continues at coordinate 2,429 of JAIRUU010000081.1, read as the reverse complement.
GCGGATACGAACATTTTATGCTCAAAGAAATTTTTGAGCAGCCGCAGGCCGCGGCGGACACGCTGCTCTCCTGCGCGGGAGACATGAAAATAATTTTCGGCGCGGACAAAAATAAAGCCGGAAAAATTAAAAATATACAAATTCTCGCCTGCGGCACCGCCTATCACGCGGCCATGAGCGCAAAATATTTTATTGAACAGTACGCAAACGTGCCGGTAAGCGCGGACTACGCTTCCGAATATAAATACCGCAGCGTCCCGCCGGCGGAGGGAACGCTGGCGATAGCCGTCAGCCAGTCGGGCGAAACTGCGGACACCATAGCGGCTTTTAAAAAAGCAAAAAATCTCGGTTTCAAAACTCTGGCGATTTGCAATGTCCTCGGGTCAACGTTAACGCGCCTGGCGGACAATACTTTTTACACAAGATGCGGGCCGGAAATAAGCGTCGCCTCAACAAAAGCTTATACGAGCCAGCTTGCCGCGCTTTACGGTTTTGCCCTGTTCTTAGGACGGGAAAACGGCAGTCTGCCGGAAGAAAAATTTAAAACTTTGAGCAAAGAATTTTTCAGTCTGCCGCGTCTGCTTGAAGAAACCGCCCAGTCTCTTGCGCCCGCGGTGAAAAAAACAGCAAAAAAATTTTACCGCCGTAAAACTTTTATATTTCTGGCGCGCGGGGTAAATTATCCCGCCGCGCTTGAAGGCGCGTTAAAACTTAAAGAAATTTCTTATCTGCACGCGGAAGGTTTTGCGGGCGGGGAAATTAAGCACGGGCCCATAGCTCTTATTGATAAAAATGTGCCCGTCATAGCGCTTATGCCTAAAGACGCTTTGTTTGAAAAAATGCTTTCCGCCTGCGAAGAAACTAAAGCAAGAGGCGCGCGCGTCATAGCGGTAACCGACGCTGCTGGCGCAAAAATTTTAAAAGGCAAGGCGTCTGATATTCTCGTCATACCGTCGGTCACGCCGTTCCTGACGCCGGTGTTAAACGCGGTGGCGGTACAGCTTTTTGCTTATTATATAGCTAAACTTAAAGGCAGAGAAATTGACCAGCCACGCAATCTTGCAAAAAGCGTGACGGTGGAATAATGAAACGCATTAATAAAACATTTGTAAAAAATAATTTGCCGAAACGGCCGGAAAATTCCAACAAAGGCAGTTTCGGCAAAATTTTTTCTCTGTGCGGCAGCGCTAATATGATGGGCGCGGCAGTACTGGCCGCAAAAGCCGCGCTTTCCGGCGGCGCTGGTTATGTTGCCGCGGCGGTGCCGTATGAGGAAAAAGAAGTTTTGTTCGCTTCCGTTCCGGAAGCAGTCGCGCTGCCGCTTAACGCCGGCAGAGAAACTGCGCAAATTAAAAAATATATTTCCAAAACAAAATATACTTTGGTTTTGGCGGGGCCTGGCCTCGGCGTTAAAAGAGCAAAAAAATTTCTGCCGGTTTTGCAAAAAATAAATTTACCGCTTGTTTTAGACGGTGACGCGCTTAACGCGCCGGCCAGGAAAAATTTTAAATTTAAAACGCCGGTCATTCTCACGCCGCACCCGCTGGAAGCCGCGCGGCTGCTTAATTTAAAATCCGCGCCGCGGGACCGCAAAAAAGCCGCGGCGGATATTGCCGCAAAATATAACTGCGTCTGCGTTTTAAAAGGCAAAGGAACAATTATTACCGACGGTAAAACTTTTTTGCAAAACACTACCGGCGGCAGCGCGCTTGCCAAAGCAGGCACGGGCGACGTGCTGGCCGGCCTCATAAGCGCGCTGTGGGCGCAGACGGGCGCGCAGCAAAAAAACGCGCTCAGCGCCGCCGCCTGCGGCGTTTATATACACGGACTGTGCGGCGAACTAGCCGGAAAAAAATTCAGCGACTACAGCGTGCTGGCGTCAGACCTGCATAAATTTATAGGACGCGCGATAAAAATTATAAGCAATGCCAAGCCGACATAATATCGCCGCGGTGTCATTATAACGGCAAGCGGAAGCGAAGCCGAGCGCGGTCAACCGCGCGAATAATGGTTCAGCCGTTATCCAGCCGTGGAAAGTAATCCTCCGGCTCTCGCTTAATCCTCACTCTTAGGGCTTGCACCTCACCCGCCTTCGCTACGCTACGGCGCGGCAGGCCCCAACCCCTCTCAGTGCTTTGCACTGAGCGATTTGGACTTTTTGCTCCGCAAAAAACAACTTGTCCAAATCGTTACTAATTATCGCCCCTCAAGCGGGGCTTAAAAAGGGCGAGGGGAAAGATATTTTGCCGTTGCCGTGTCTGGCAGTTGCCGTAACCCGTCTTGCGTCGGAAAAATTTCACAGGGATTTGAGGGAAATTTCAATTTTCTTTCGGGCGCGTCGTACTGAGAAGTTGAGGAGCGCAAGCGACGAAACGGTACGTTAGCCCGAAAAAAATTGAAATTTACCCAAATACCGAAGAAATTTTTCA
>JAIRUU010000058.1 GCA_031254225.1 Candidatus Elusimicrobium euhamitermitis | reverse complement strand
CGGCTTACAAATTTTATTAATTTTTCAAAAGTTTCTTTGCTTATCGCGTGCTCCATTTTGCAGGCGTCAATGTCGGCCGTGGCTTCGGACACGCCCAGGGTGTCGGTCAAAAACCGGCTTATTACGCTGTGGCGTTGTTTAATTTCTTCCGCCGCTTTCCGGCCTTTGGGCGTAAGCTCAACGTAGCCGTATTTTTCGTGCGCCACGTAACCGTGCTTTGACAGCACGCTCAGCGCGCCGGTAACGCTGGGCGTTTTTACGTTCATAACGCCGCGTATGTCTTTAACGCGCGCCACGCCGTACTGTTTGGACGCCAGATAAATAGCTTCCAGATAATCTTCCATGCTCATTGTTAATTTATTCATGATTTAAGTAAACCTAACTTTGTAAGCTTTGTCAATATATTAAGACCCCGTCCTCAAATTTTTTTCCTCTCCCGCAAGGGATGAAGGAAAAAATTTTGCGCGCGGCGAAAATAAGCTAAAATAATCTTATGGCAAAAAAGGACGGGGGCCTGATTATCGCGGCGTCTAACCGCAAGGCTTTCCATAATTATCACGTCTTAGACTCGTACGAAGCCGGCCTGGAACTTTTGGGGAGCGAGGTAAAATCCGTCCGCCAGAAAGAGGTCAGCCTTGAGGGCGCTTTTGTCCGCGTGGACGGCGAGCAGGCTTTTGTCTGCAACATGCACATCAACCCTTACAAATATAATACCGTCACGCTGGTAGAGCCTTTGCGCGCGCGCCGCCTGCTGCTGCACAAAAAAGAAATTGATAAAATGAAAGGCCACGCGCAGCTCAAAGGCAATACGCTGATACCGCTGGAAGTATATTTTAAAAACGGCTGGGCAAAAATAAAAGTCGGAATGTGCAAAGGCAAGCAGGCTTATGACAAGCGCGAAGACATAAAAAAACGCGACTTAAACCGCGAGATGGAACAAAATTTTAAAAATAAAATCAGATTTTAGCGGGCTTACCAAAACTTTTCAGTTGATTAAATAATAGTTACCGCCGGCGTAAGCCGCATCAACGGCCCCCATTGACGCGCAAACCGTTCTGGCCGTATTTGATTTGTTACCGCTGACCTGACACCAATGTTTCCCTTTATATGACGGATCAAATTTCATAGTGAATTCCAAATACGGCATATCCGCGCTGTATACCGTGGCCGCGCACGTCCTGTTAGACGCGCAAGCATACAAATAAACCATAGGCCTTGCGCTGTCCCCGGCTACTCCCCATGCGCCTATAAGTTCGTCCGGCACGACTACATCCAAATCTTTTATGTTATTAGTATACGCGCCGGTTTCAAGATAATATCTTTCCTGCGCGTCCGTTATGGCTTTTAACATAAGCGCCGCCTGGGCAGTCCTTGATTTCAAAACCGCTTTATTATATTGCGGCAGCGCAATAGCGGCAAGTATGCCGATAATTAAAACCACAACCAATAATTCAATAAGAGTAAAACCTTTTCTTTTAGACATAAAAATATTCCCCGCTGAATATATTTAAAAGTATATAAAATATCGTACGGAGAAAAATATAATACGCAAAGTACTATTTTATAATCTAAATTAGCTATATAAAAAAGCCTCCTTTAAAGGAGGCTTATCAACCGCGAAACGGAAAAAACTTTAAGAACAAAGCAATATTTTATATCAATTAATTAAATAGTAACTACCGCCGCCGTAAGCGGTATCTACCGGCCCCATAGACGCGCAGAGAGCTTTAGCCGTACTTGATTTGGGTATACTGGCAACGGAGCCGACCTGGCACCAATGTTTTCCTTTAAAGGTCGGGTCAAATTTCATGGTAAATTCTAAAGTCGGCATATCGGCGCTGTATGCGCCCGCGCCGCATGTTCTGTTTGACCAGCAGAAGTAGAAATAAACATTCGGTTTTGCGCTGTTGCCTAATGCGGCTGCGCTCCCTATAAGTTCATCAGGCACGTCAATATCCAGATCTTTTATATTGTTTGTATACGCGCCGTTTTCCAGATAATATCTCTCCTGCGCGTCCGTTATCGCTTTTACCATAATGGCAGCCTGGGCGGTCCTTGATTTCAAAACCGCTTTATTATATTGCGGCAGCGCAATAGCGGCAAGTATGCCGATAATGAGAACAACAACTAAAAGTTCAATCAGGGTAAATCCGCGCTTTTGCCGCGTCTCGGCGCGGCCGGCGTTATACATTTTCTTAATCATATAGAAAATATATGAAATTTGGTTTACGTCGTGGGGTATATAGCCTGAATACTTTTTTCTTATGTAAAATAATCAGATAAATCTAAATTTCGCAGACACTGCCCACAATAGGCGTCTTGCACATGCTTTTGCACACTCTTGTAGCAGCCGCCTGATTATTAGTGCCCACTCTGCAATATATTTTACCGGGGTTTGACTGCGCGTGGTCCAGCACCATAGTATAATCAAGAGAAAGTTTACCGTCGGAGCCGTTGGATTCCGGATAATAACCTCTGACGTCAAATGCCTGCCCCGTTGAATTATTTCCGTTATAGTTATAGGCCGTATTTGTCTTAGGGCAGCGCATTAAACCGGCGGCATATTTAACGCAATCCGGAATGTCAAAGTCCAAAACGGTAATATCGTCCGTAGGATAGTCGCCGTAAGTCATATAATATATTTCCGCGGCGTCTTTAACGGCTCTGGTATTCGCAATTACGGTTGCAAACCTTGTTTTTAACACAGCTGTCTGATATTGCGGCACGGCTATAGCGGCTAAAATGCCTATAATCAGAACGACGACCAACAACTCAATAAGCGTAAAACCGTTTTTTAACATAAAAATCTTTCTCCGTTGAAAGTATTTAACAAAAGTATATAAAAATACTCTCTGACGGAAAAGAAGATAGCCTAAATACTTTTTTATAATCTAAACCGGCTACACAAAAAAAGCCTCCTTTAAAGAAGCTTTTCAACCGCGAAACGGAAAAAAACTTTAAAAATAAAATCAGGTTTTATAAGACTTTGTTATTTGTCCAATCCCAGCATCTTTAACAATCCCTTTACTAAAAATAACGCAACGGCCGCCGCCGCGATATACATTATCCCGTCAAAAAACATTTTCGCGGTTCTGCCGTCCATTTGTCTGCCCGGTATAAAAAATTCCCATACGACGTAAAGCACCGCAGCGGTCCCCACAAGCAGCATTATATACAAAACAATATATGAAATATTCCCGTCATTAGGCGTTTCTTTTCTGTTGTGAAAGTGAAACATAGTTTTATTTTCCTTTTTGACGTTTTGCGTCCGCGCAAAAACGAAAATATAATAACCCGCGCGGCTAAAAAATCTAATGTCTGAAATGGCGAAGTCCGGTAAAAATCATGGCTATGCCGTGCTCGTCCGCCGCGGTTATTGCTTCCGCGTCTTTGACGGAGCCGCCGGGCTGAACTATCGCGCTTACGCCCAGTTTAGCCGCAGCGTCAACGCCGTCGCGGAACGGGAAAAACGCGTCGGACCCAAGTACTAAAATTTGCGGTTTCTCATTATCATTAAGATAATCCGCGAATTTTGCGCCGGCCATTTTCACGCTGTCCACCCTGCTCATCTGCCCCGCGCCTATGCCGACGGACGCGTTTTCAGACGTCAAAATTATAGCGTTTGACTTTACGTGCTTAACTGCGGCCCACGCAAAACGCAGCGCGCGGTCTTCTTCCGCCGTGGGGCGGCGTTTGGTAACGCAGTCCCATTTGCCTGCCTGCGTCAAAGCCCTGTCAGGCTCCTGCACCAAAACCTCGTCTCCCACGGATTTTAATAAATACCCGCCGCTCAAAGGCAGCGCGCGGCGCAGCAGGCGTATATTTTTTTTATGTTTTAAAACAGCCAGAGACTCTTCGTCGTAAAACGGCGCGCACACGGCCTCTATAAAAACTTTGGAAATAGCCTGCGCTATATTTTTTTCCATAGGCCTGTTTAGCGCGATAATGCCGCCGTAAGCGGACATAGGGTCGCACGCCCAGGCGCGTTCAAAAGCTTCCGACAAAGTTTCCCCCGTCCCCACGCCGCACGGCGTCACGTGCTTAAAAATAACGCAGGCCGGCAGCGTAAAATCAGTGACCGCGTCCCACGTGCCGAAAGCGTCCAAAATATTATTGTAAGAAAGTTCTTTGCCGTGCAGCTGCTCAAAAGCAAAACCGTCTTTCTGTCCATAAAGCGCGGCGGCCTGGTGCGGGTTTTCGCCGTAGCGCAAATCCTGCGTTTTGTGCAGCACGACAATTTTGCTCTGCGGAAATTTCTGGCCGAGGCCTTTTTTAAATTCCTCGCTTATCGCGGCGTCATACTCGGCGGTATGAGTAAACGCTTCAACGCAAAGCCGCTGCCGCGTTTCATAAGAAAGCCCGCCGCCGGATTTTTGCATTTCTTCAAGCACAGCGCCGTAATCCTGCGGGCGGCAGATAACGGCGACGTCCTTAAAATTTTTGGCCGCGCTGCGCAGCATTGACGGCCCGCCGATATCAATATTTTCAATAACTTCCGGCGCAAAACTTTCTTTGGCTTTTGCCGCCGTCTCGCGGAACGGATAGAGATTAACGACAAGCATATCCAGCGGCTCAATGCCCATGTCGCGCACGACGGCGCAATGCGCTTCGTCGTCGCGCTTAAACAAAATCGCGCCGTGCACTTTCGGGTGCAAAGTTTTAACGCGGCCGTCCAAAATTTCCGGAAATCCGGTAAGCTCGGACAAGTCGCGCACTTTAAGGCCCGCGTTTTTAAGAAATTTCGCGGTGCCGCTGGTGGAAACTATTTCCACGCCCAGCGCGTCCAGCCCTTTGGCAAATTCCAAAAGTCCCGTCTTATCAGACACTGAAATCAAAGCTCTCTTAATAGTCATTATAGTACTCCGTTCTCCTATTATTTTCCTCTCCCTAAACACAGGATAGGGTTTTGAAACACAAACATGCGCCGTAAATTTATTCAAGACCCCGCCTTTCCTGGGCCGATAAGGTAAAAAACCAAACTTGGTTTTATAACATCCATTTACCCCTTTCCCCTTCGGGGGTTCCCCCTCAAAGGGGGAATTA
>JAIRUU010000040.1 GCA_031254225.1 Candidatus Elusimicrobium euhamitermitis | reverse complement strand
CGTTTGGTTGTGTCATAAACCGCAAATTCTTCAAAATCCGTAAGAATGCTGACGGGCAGCATTGCCGTGTAACCGTAGCGGCGCACCTGGAGGGCGGGGTCAACCTCGCGCTGGATATCAACGGACGGCTTTTTGGCCTCAACGTAAAACTTGCGCTCCTTGCCTATTTTAAAACAGTAATCCGGCGCGCGTTTTGAGCCCTGAACTTCAAGGCTGTCCTCGGTAATCACGTCGCGGTAATCCTCGCTTTTGCAGTCTTCATTGCGCACGTCCCAGTCTAAAATTTCAAAAAACGGGTCCAGAAAATCCGTGCGGACTTTGGCCTCTTTATATTTTTTATCTTTGTAATCTTCAAGGTTAAACTTGAAATGCTCAACAAGTTCCGTAAGTTTGGCTATGCGAGTCTCTCTGGAAGTGTATTTCATCTGCAGTCCCCTGTATTTTAAGGTAATTGCTTATATTTTACATTAAATTTGCCGGAACATTTAAAGAATGAGGCGAGGAAAATATTTTGGACACAAAACTGGCACAAATTTTTGGTTGTATAGACGTAAAAACGCCCCCTAGGAGAATTGAACTCCTCTTTTCGGATTGAAAATCCGACGTCCTAACCGATAGACGAAGGGGGCTTAAATTTACTGCTTGTTGTATATGAAAATTCTTTTTGCAAAGATTTTGAGCGGATTTTTGATTTTTCCCGCAGAGAGGTACATTTGCAAGGAACGCGCGGAGCGCGGCACAGTCCCGCCGGAGGGAAAAATCAAAAATCCGCCAAAAGCTTTAGCAAAAAGTGCGCCCGGTGAGATTTGAACTCACGGCCACCCGCTTAAAAGGCGGATGCTCTACCCCTGAGCTACGGGCGCTAAAAAATATTATTTGCCGATTTTTGTCAAAAAAAATGTCCAGGGCCTTTTCAGGCATAACCCTGACATAAAATATTTTACCAAAAACTTTTTTGGCTGTCTATTCCTTTTAATATTCGGCAGTACAAAAAAGGTATACATAATAAGGTCATTCTGAGAAGCGAAGCCTTTGGCCTCGCCGTAGCGTAAGCGAAGGCGGGCGACGTAGGAATCTTCCTTTGTTTATTTTGTTGATACGGCGTCTACGACGCCTAAACAGATTATATGGTAGATTGCTCACTACGCCGTTCGCAATGACCGACGCCTTGTTTTACGTATACATTTTTAACGCTCTCTAACATTTCTTATTGTAAACAACTCAATTATTTTATATGGTATACATATGAAAGAAAGTGAAAGAATTAAAGCGTTAATCCGCCTTATAGCCGGCGAAACGCAGGAAAATGCAGATAGACTGAAAACGGAACTCGCCGGCGTAATCCGCCAAAGCCCGTCCGCTTTTAAAGACATGCTTGAAAAAGAATTTAAGGACGATACTCCTCTCTTTGTCCACACTCTTCTTGAGGAAATGGCGTTTGATAAATTAAAAGACGGCTTTGCCGTTTTTGCTTCCAAAATCAACCCTGACCTTGAGGAGGGGTTAGAGCTTATAAGCCGTTTCCACAACCCTTTTTTACAGACGGAAACTCTGCGCCGGCATATGGATATTCTGACGGAAAAACTGCGCCCGTTCATGATTAACTGCGCGGATATTCTGGACATAGCGCAGGTGTTTCAGGTAATATTTTTTAAGACGTTAAAGTTTGAAGCGGTCACGTCAAAATTAAAACCCGAGCATTTGTCTTTTGAAGTTTTTCTGGACACGCGGGAAGGCACGGGGCTGATGAACGCCGCGCTTTACGTCATGTCCGCGCAGCGGTTTAACTTAGACGTAAACATTGTTGATTTTGCGGGCCGCCTGATGGTAAGTTTTGAGGACGAAAATTACAGCGAGCCTTTTTACGCCGACCCTTTTGACGGCGGCAAAGTGCTTACCCTGCGCGAATGCATGGATTACACCGCTGCCAGAGGCCTGGCGTGGGACAACGCCTGTTTGTCCCCGCTTACCGCGCGCCAGATAATAAAACGCGCGCTGGCAAACATGATTTTTGTTTACAATAAACTTGCCGACGAGCAGAAGCTGAAATTTTTGCGCGAATACATATCATTGTTTGAATAGGAGACGCTGATGCCGATATACTACTGGTGGTTAATAATAGGCGTGATTTTGATTATAGGCGAGATGTTTACGACGGACTTTTCGCTCGCCTGCATAGGCCTTGCGTTTATGGCGACGTGGCTGCCGGCTTATTTGGGCGCGTCGTTTTTGATACAGTCAATATTTTTTGCCGTGGTGGCGTTAATTTTATTTTTTACCGTGCGGCCTTTTGCGCTTAAATATCTTCACAGAAGCGACGGGAAAACTAAAACCAACGTTGACGCGCTTATCGGCAGAAAAGGATTGGTGACGGAAGCAATAAACGCGGAAAAAAATACCGGCCGCGTGCAGATAGACGGAGACTTTTGGAAAGCCGTGGCCGCGCATGACATTGCGGCCGGCGCAGAAGTAAAAGTTGAAAAAATTGAGGGTATAATATTGACTGTAAAAGGAGAGGATAAATGAGCGGACTTATAATATTGGGAGTCGTAATAATACTGCTTGCTGCTTTTATAATTTCAAAAGGCATAAGGGTTATACAGCAGGCCGAGGTAATGATTATTGAGCGTTTCGGCAAATATCATGAAACGCTGACGTCGGGTATAAATTTAATAATACCTTTTATAGACAACCCGCGCAAAATTGAGTGGAAAAAAACGGCGGAAATAGCCGGCCGCAGCATGTCCTACACGGACATGCTTGAGCGCATTGACCTGCGCGAAACGGTTTATGATTTTCCGCGCCAGAACGTTATTACAAAAGACAACGTTGGCATAGAAATCAACGCGCTTATTTATTTTCAGGTGACCGACCCTCTGCGCGCGACGTATGAAATTACTTCTCTGCCCACCGCCATAGAAAAGCTGACGCAGACCACGCTGCGCAACGTCATAGGCCAGCTTGATCTGGACCAGACTTTGACCTCGCGCGAAACCATTAACAGCGAGCTGCGCCACATACTTGACGACGCGTCCAATAAATGGGGCGTCAAAGTAAACCGCGTGGAACTGCAGGACATTATACCTCCCAAGGAAATTAAAGAAGCCATGGAAAAACAGATGAGGGCGGAACGCGATAAACGCGCGGCTATTTTGGAAGCCGAGGGTTTAAAACAAAGCCAGATTTTAAAAGCGGAAGGTTTTAAAGAGTCGGAAATCAAACGGGCGGAAGGCTCCCGCCAGTCCCAGATTCTTGAGGCGGACGGTCAGGCGCAGGCCCGCATAAGAGTGGCGGAGGGCGAGGCCGCGGCGGTCAAAATGGTGTCTGACACCGTCGCCGCGTACAGCAATCCGGCGCAGTATTTAATCAGCTTAAAATATATTGAAGCGCTGCAAAAAATGGTTGACGGCAAAGACAATAAACTTGTTTACATGCCGTATGAAGCCACCGGCATTTTGGGCGCGGTAGGCGCGGTAAAAGAACTGCTTAATAAACAGGAGCCGCGGCCGCCGGTCCAAAAATAAAACTCAGATACTACAGTTAAATCGCCGCCGTTTTTCAACGGCGGCGATTTTTATATCCAAAACCATACGTCGTTATCTTTCCCCTCGCCCCTTGCCTGCCGCGCCGTAGTGAAACGTAGGCGGGCGGGAGAGGGGTAAGCGTTAGTCGGAGGAATAAGTTCCATTTTTTGTGCCGAGTTTTTCCAAAGGGACTGCACATATTTGTGTACATATTGTGTATAAAACCCTCTCCTGTGTCCTCTCCCTCATAGGGAGAGGAAAAAATCTGAGGACGGAGTACTGTGACCGGCAGCGATTTTTCTAATTATTTTAGATAATAAAAAAAATTTTAGTTTTTTCTGATATAATAGTTTTATGAATCACAAGGCTAAAAAAGCGGCGTATTTCTTTCTGTCGGCGGCGGTACTAGCTTCAACGGTTTTTATTGCGGATTACGCCGTAAAAAAAGGATTCGCGCGCGCCGCGCTGGTAACCGCGCAACAAACAGCGGGGCCGTCCGCACAAACTCAGGCAAGGGACGCTTATTTTCCTCCGCCTCAGCAAACTCCCGCCGCGCAGAATGCGCCCGCCCGTACGGAATTTCCTTTTGACATAAACCGCGGCACAATCAGTACCATAGCCGGCATCGGCCGCGCTGGTTTTACCGGAAACGATATTTTAACGGCCTCCCAGTCCATGCTAAACCGCCCCTGCGCCGTGCGCGCGGACGAATATGCAAATATTTATATTTTGGACTGCGGCAACCGCCGCCTCAGAAAAATTTTCCCGAGCGGCGATATAACGACTATCGCCGGAAACCTGAAAAACGATTTTCCCAAAAATAATTCCTCCGCGGAAAAATTCAGCCTTCAAAACCCGACGGATTTTATTTGGAACTCGCGCGGGGATATTTATATTTCAGACGACGCGCTAAACCGCATTTTTAAAGTAGATGAAAACCGCCTGCTGACGTTTTTTGCCGGAAACGGCGAAGATAAAAACAACGGCGACGGCGGGCTGGCGCTTAACGCCGGCATTGCCCGCCCGTGGGCGCTGGATATTGATGACGACGATAATATTTTAGTTTACGCCGAAAACGCCGTAAGAAAAATTGACCCGCGCGGGATAATTAACTCCGTACCGGAGCCGCCGCTGAGTATGCGCTGCACAGCAGTTGACGCGGACGGCAATTTATACGAGGCGCGCGGAAACCAAATCTTAAAATTTTCAAACGGCGAAACATCTGTGATAGCCGGCACCGGCCGCGCCGGTTACTACGGCGACGGGCTGCCCGCCGACATGGCGGAACTTAACAACCCGTCCTGCGTCGCGCTGGGGCCGGACGGCAGCGTTTATATAGCCGACACCGGCAACAACGTTATCCGCAAAATTACTTATAATAAATAAAGTCATCCTGAGCCCTGAAAGGGCGTAAGGATCTACGATTATGTTTTTTACATTTTACTTGAAAACAACAGCGGTTTATAAAAGAAGATCCTCACGCCGCCTGCGGCGGCTCAGGATGACTTTATTAATTATGCCGTGGGCTCTTGATAACTTTTTTATATTGAAAAACAAAAAAACAGGGGGTATTAATTATGGAAAAAGAAAAAATGATTGAACTTAGAAACTTATTTTACAAAATGACGTTAATAGGTTTTATAATACTGCTGGCGGGAATAATATTCTGCGCCGCGTTCCCGAAATTTCTGGCGGCGTACAGCAGGTTTCTGTTCGGCACCGGCGATATCACTATGGCGCTGCTTTTGTTATTCGGCATATTAAAAACGCTTATAATAACGCTGTTCCTGATTCCCGCCCTCGCTCTCCATTGGCAGTATGGAAAAAAGCCACGGTAGTTGCCGTGGCTTTTTTATCTTCTTTAATTAAAAAACTTACATCCAGAGCTGCAGTTTTGTAACTTTGTCTTCCTTGCGCACTTTAGGCTCGCCGACCAGTTCCTGTATAAAAATCTCGGCGGAAAATATTTTTGTGCCTATCACAAGATGCCCAGCCTTGGTATTTCCCGCTTTGTCCGCCAGCACAATGTGCGCGTGGACGAACGGACGGTTATCCTTGATGCTGACGTTGCCCGTCAGAGACGCTATTTCCAGTTCCTGGTTAAGCGTAACTTTTTCATATTTCTTTTTAACCTGGTCAAAATAATTTATCGTCGCGTTTTCCGCGGCGCCTATGCCGCTTATAATGCCGCACTTGACCTGGTTGTCATGACAAAACGCCGTCAGCGCGTCCAGTAAATCTTTGCCTTTCTGCAGCCTGAAAATATAGGTTCTGCCCGTTAAATACGGTTTTTCTTCAGCCATTGTTATTTCTCCTTGATAAAATTCGTTATATTAAGTATTATACCATGCCCGTCAAGCCCCGCTTCCTCATAAAGATACGCGGGCTTGCCGCTGCCGAGGTAGCGTCCGTTTTTATGCGGCCACATGGTATACTTTTTGCCTTTGTCCGACAATATCAAATCCGCGACGGTGGGGAACGTAAAATCCGTCAGGCCGAAAGCTCTTTGGCGCGCGGCCAGCGGCAGTATTTTTTCCTGCTCGTCCGCCGGCAGCAAATCAAAAAGTTCGCGGCTGGTTACGTACCAGGCGTTAACTTTAACTCCTGTTTTTTTAAGTTCAGGCAGCGCGCCGTTAATAAAATTACGCGCGACGCCCGCGCCCTGGATAATGATATCGCAGTCGCTTTTCCCGCCGCAGTCAAGCAGCCTGTAAACGCCTTTTACCGCGTCTTCCGCTTTGCCTAAACCGAGCGCGGCGCGGTCCAAAAATTTCTCTGACGAGCGTATGACAAAAGGCGCAAGCACCGCCGGACGTTTTGACAGCGCGTAAGTAACCAGCGGCCAGACTTCGTCAACTTCAAACGGCGTCAGACAAATTGCCAGTCCCTTCGGAAAATTCTGCTGGAAAAGCTGCAAAGCCTGCGGGTCCGCGTGCGTGGGGCCGTCTTCCCCCGTCGGCACGCCCGTATGCCCGTTAAACTGTATGACGGTATTTATCTCCGCGCCGAGCGCAAGATGTTTTGCCTCCTGCCCTATGGCGTGCAGCCGCATTGCAACGTGGCCAAAACTTGCAAAAGCCGCGTAAGACGCCGCCACGCCTATGTGCGAGCCGAAAGCCGAAATGCCCGCGGCCGCCGCGTTAAGCCCGTCCTCGCAAATGCCGCCGTCGGCGACAAGCCTGCTGAGACGGTTTGTATTTTTATTATAAAAACCTTTCGGGAAATCTTTGGCCGCGTTTGCTGCGTTTGTGGAGCCGTATAAATCCGCGGAGCCTATGAGCATAGTTCCTTTGGTTTCCCTGTTTATAAACCCGAGAGCGTCGCCCAGCGCGCCGCGCGAGGTATAGGCTTTGCCCGTCTCAAAAATAAATTCTTTGGGCGGTTTAAAAGATTCAAATTTTGTATAAACGTCTTCCGTTTTGCCGAGCCGGACAGACGGAACGGGATTTTTAATTTTAAGTTTTTCCGCCGCGTTCTCAATTTTGGAATTTATAAATGCCGCCGGCTCCGGCGTTTTTTTAAGAGCTTCTCTTATGACAAGCAGCGTGTTCCAGTAACAATCTTCTATGCCCTGCGGCGTAGCATCCCCGCAAAAGCGCGGGATTTGCAAACCGTAAGCCGCCTCAAACTCGGCCAGCGTTTTATAATATTCGTCCGACGCGAATTTGTGGCCCGAGCCGTGCGAACTTTTACCCTCCAAACCGTATTTCCAGCCTTTTATCGTCTTATAAACAATTGCCGTCGGCTGGCCGTTTTTTAAGGCCGCCGCGGTTTTTTGCGCGGCGTAAATCTGTTCGTAATTATGGCCTTCCGGCACAAAAATTACGTTCCAGTCATTGATATAAAAAAGTTCCATGGGCGTCCACTGCACATAGTCGCCCGGGGTAACTCCGTCGGAGCATACTTTGTCTGAATCTATTGACGCCTGATTCCAGTCAATATGCGCGACAAGATTATCCAGGTTCGCGCCCGCGGCCATGGCAATAACTTCAGAACACCGGCCCGCGGTAAGCCCGCCCTCGCCTTCAACAATATTTACGACGGGACAGTTTTTTTCAAACGCGTCCGACGCGCCGAAAGCCATGCCCACCGCGCCGCCGAAACCCACGCCGCTCGCGCCCGTGCTTATTTTTACAAAAGGAACAACAGGCTCCGGATGGCCGCCGAGCGGTTTGACGCGGAACTCTTTAAAAAATTTCGTGGGCGTGACTGAATTGCGGCGGAAGCCGAGCAAATCTTCCAGCCTCATCTGGTCTTTAATATCTTTGGCTAAATTCGCGGGTTTTGTTAAAGAAACGCACTCATTGCGCAGCGCCCACATGGCGTAGAGGCCCAGCGCCTTGTGGCCGGCGGCGTAAGAAATAATATCGGCCTTATTGTCCGACGGATTGGAAAGAGTATAGGCCATTTCGTTAAAAATAAGATTCTGCACAAAACGCCCGCAGGAAATGCTGCCGCCCGGGTGGCCGGACAGCGGCGCGAAATTATACAAAACCGCGCAAAGCGCGCGGTAAATAATGTCAAACTTTTCAAATTTTTCTTTTTCTCCGGCGGGCATTTTGTGTAAAGCCAAAATGTCGCCGCTTGCCGCATTAATATACCTCGCGCGTTTAACGCCTATTATAAAATTCTCGCTCATTATGATGTTCTCTCCGAGTGATTTTTCTAAAAAATCACACATTATTTCACAACGCCTTTGGCTGGGTGCTTCGCAGTCCTCTTGATTCGCTCGCTTCGTTC
>JAIRUU010000018.1 GCA_031254225.1 Candidatus Elusimicrobium euhamitermitis | reverse complement strand
ATTTAAGCCCGGGCGGAACGTTAAACTCTGAGCGCACCGTGCGCACGGCGGAGATTACGCCTTTTATAAGCTCCATTTTTTTAACCGCGTCGGGGTTGAACAGCGCGGGCGTAACCGCCGGATAAGAGTCCTGCAGCAAAAATTCTTTGTCCGAGCCTGTCAGCGGTTTTAACACGCCGGCAATTTCTTCCGTTATAAACGGCATCATCGGGTGCAGCGCTTTGAGCGCGCCGTACAAAATATTTACAAGAAGACTGACTACGTACTCGCGTTCCGTCTCAAAACGCTGCTTTGCAAGTTCAATATACCAGTCGCAAAAATCGTTCCAGACAAAGTGATAAAGCGCGTTTGAAGCGGCGGCCATATTAAATTTAAGAGTCTGTTCTTTGGCGGTTTGCAGCGCGGAATTGTAACGGTCCAAAATCCACGCGTCCGTAAGTTCTTTGGGCTGCGCCGGCATTTTCAGCGGGCCTTTTATATCGCCCGCGTTCATTAAAATAAAGCGGCTGGCGTTATAAATTTTATTGCAGAAATTACGCGAACCCACGACGGACTCCTCCGCGTACGGAATATCTTTGCCGAGCACGGCCTGCGTTAGCAGCGAAAACCGCACCGCGTCCGTGCCGTATTTTTCCGTCAAATCCAGCGGATCAATAACGTTGCCTAAAGATTTGGACATTTTTTTGCCGGTTTTGTCCCGCACAATGCTTGTCAGAAACACGTCTTTAAACGGCAGTTTGCCCGTAAAATCCAGGCCGGTCATAACCATGCGCGCGACCCACAGATAAATGATTTCATAACCCGTGACCATAGTCGTAGTCGGGTAAAAATATTCCAGCTCTTTGGTTTTTTCCGGCCAGTTGAAGACGGATATCGGCCACAGCGCGGAGGAAAACCATGTGTCCAGCACGTCTGGGTCCTGCACAAAATCAGTCCCTCCGCACGACGGGCATTTGGCAGGCTTGTCGTGCGAAACCAGCGGCTTTGCGCCGTGTTCAAACGAAACTTTTGTAATTTGTTTTTTGCCTTGTTTGTCTACGGCATATGTAAGCCCGTCTTTGCTGCACGACGCGCAGTACCACACAGGTATTCTGTGGCCCCACCAGATTTGGCGGGAAATGCACCAGTCTTCTATATTTTTAAGCCAGTTTAAAAACGGCGTTTTCCAGCGCGCGGGATAGAATTTTAACTCTTCGTCTTCCGCAGCTTTTATGACGGGCGCGCACAAATCTTCCATTTTTACAAACCATTGTTCGCTGAGGTAAGGCTCAATAACGCTGCCGCAGCGGTAACACGCGCCGACGGCATTATCATGCGTTTCTTCTTTGACTAGAAAACCGGCTGCGTCCAAGTCTTTTACGGTTTCTTTACGCGCCGTTTCGCGGTCCATGCCTAAATATTTTGCCGGACAGTTTACCATTTTGCCTTTGTCTGAAATTACGCTTATTGCTTCCAGATTATGGCGCTGGCCTATAACGTAGTCAACAGGGTCGTGCGCGGGAGTGATTTTTAACGCGCCGGTGCCAAAACCCAGTTCTACGTCCTCGTCCTCAATTATTGGAATAACTCTGTCAGTCAGCGGTATTTTTACTTTTTGGCCGGCAAGGTTTTTGTAATTATCGTCTTTAGGATTGACGGCCACGGCGGCGTCCGCAAAAATAGTTTCCGGTCTGGTTGTGGCTATAACTATGCCCTTGCCGTTGTCCGCGCCCGCGTAGCGTATATGGTAAAGTTTGCCTTTTTGGGAAACGTGTTCCACTTCAATGTCCGACAGCGCGGTATTGCAGCGCACGCACCAGTTTATCATGCGTTTGCCGCGGTAAATATATTTTTTGTCCCACCATTGTTTAAAGCATTCGTAGACGGCGGCCGCGCGTTTTTCGTCCATTGTAAAGCGCACGTTTTCAGGGGAAATGTCCAGCGCCCAGCCCATTTTTTCAACCTGCGTTAAAATCATGTTGCCGCAGTCTTTATACCACTGCCACATTATTTCCAAAAATTTTTCTCTTCCTAAATCGTGGCGCGTGACTTTTTGTTCTTTGGCAAGTTTTTTTTCAAGCACATTCTGCGTGGCTATGCCGCCGTGGTCAGTGCCAGGCACCCAAAAAGCCTCTTTGCCAAGCATGCGCTGCGTTCTTATAAGCACGTCCTGCAGAGTCCAGTTTAAAGCGTGGCCCATGTGGAGCGAGCCCGTGATATTCGGCGGCGGGACGACGATGACGTACGGCTCCTTGCCCTCAACCACGCGGGCTTTATAGACGCCGCTTTTTTTCCATCTGCGGGTAAATTTATTTTCAACTTCTTTAGGCTCGTAAGCCTTAGGTAATTCTGTCATATAGCATATATTTTATAAAATATATGCTATGGGCGAGAAAGATATTGTAAAAACCAAAGTTGTTGAGGCGGAAGTTTTGGACGAAAACGGCGTGCCGGTTGACGGTTTTAACGCCGGCAGCGGCAAAACGCAGCCGCCGCGCGCTTTTTTGACGGTTCTCCGCGCGGTAAGCATTTTGGTTTTTACGTTTATGATTTCCGTTATTATGGCGTTGGCTGCGGTTTTAATTTTTATCCCGTTGCTGCTTCTAAAGATGCTGGGACTTGTGAAGAGCGACGTAAAAATTTTTAAACTCTGAAATAGCGTATCAGCGTAATATAAAATTTTCTGATGTGGCGGCGGCGCACGTTTATCATGTACAGCCCGCACATTATCATTATGCCGCCTATAATTGTTTCCCTACTTATTTGTTCCCCGAATACAAGATAGCCGGCAAAAGTGGTTACAAAAGGCTGCGCGTATAAAAACGCGCTGGTTTTGAGCGTGCCTATTTTTTCAAGCCCCTCGTTATAAAAAATAAAAGCAAAGCCGCTGCAGAATATGCCCAGGTATACAAGACTCCACACAGCGCGCGGGCTTAAACCCGCAAAATTTTTATAAGCGCCGGTTAAAATCTCCACGGGCAGCATAATCAGCGTGGCTATTAAAAAAATGCAGAAAGTTACGCGCAGGTTAGGCATATTTTTAAACCATATGCTCAATGGTATGACGTAAATAGCCCAGTTTATTGACGTGGCTATAAAAATTAAATCCCCTTTGCCCGTATGCATGGAACTGCCGTCCGCCAAAACTTGTGTTGAAGTAAACACAAGCAGCACGCCCAAAATACAGACGGCAAAACCCATCATTTTGTCCCTTGCAATTTTTTCGCCCAGGAACGCCACCATTATAAAAGCCACCACGACGGGGCTCAGCGTAGCCAGCCAGCCGGCGTGGTTTGTGCTTGTGTGTAAAATAGCGTAGCCCTGCGCGTTTTGCTGTATTAAAATGCCGGTAAGACTTAAAAAAGTAAGTTTAAGCCAGTCTGTTTTTGAAATATTTTTAAGCCACTTGAACTCTCTTAAAAACAAGGCCACGGTCAGCAGACCTAAAAAACTGCGCGCAAGAACCAGCGTCGGAATTCCGGCCTCCTGTAGCGCGGTTTTTGTAAATAAAAACGTCAGTCCCCAGAAGAAAACGGCAAGACACTGTTTGAAATAAATCATGCGGCTTCCATATATTTTTTTCTCAGATTCTGCGGCAGTTTTTCAACGGAGTAACGCAGCATTGTGCGCGGCATTTTTGCGGCGTGCGCGTCTAAGAAAGAGAGCAGCGGCTTAATGTCCCGCTTGCCGGCTTCGCGCAGCATCCAGCCGGTTGCTTTGTGCATTAAATCATGTTTATGCGTCAGAAATTTTTTGCATAAATCAAGCGTAAGCGCAAAATCTTTTTGGCGTATGAAATGGAAAGAAGCGAGTACCGCAATCCGCTCCTCCCATAAAAATTTTGAATCCGCAAGTTTGTAAATTGCGTCCAGATTTTTGCCGTAAAACCACGGGCCCAGAATGTAAGCGGCGGACATGTCAACCAAATCCCAGTTGTTAATGCGGCGTGTGTTTTTGAGATATAACTTTACGATTTTTTCCTGCTCTTGCGCGCCGGAATTTTCAAATTTAAGACGCAAGACGGAAAGCGCGCAGACGCGGTGTTCATGGACTGGGCTGTGTAAAAGTTGTTCGGTGTCTTTAAGGGAAATTTCTTTAAAATATTTTTTTGCCACGGCGCGGTTTTGCGGCGCGCGCACGCCGATAAAAATGTCGCCCTCGCCGTACTGCCCTTTGCCCGTTTTAAAAAAACGCTGCAAAAACACGGCGTCTTTTGCGCAAGCCGCCGCGGCTAAATCCTTCTCAATTTTTTCTTTAATTCCCGTCATATTTTAATTCTAGCATTTTAAAATTTGTTACTATATATCTAGAGTCTATCAACACATATTATGAGCCTGCGTTTTTTCAAACCCTTCGGGCAGGGCAGATTTTTTGAAAAATTTAATTTTTTTACTCCTTACATAGGCTCCGATTGTCGGCTATGCTCGTCGTAAAGAAAATTAAATTTTTCAAAAAATCTGCGACTGCGCAGGCTCATAATATGTGTTGACAGACTTTTACTGGAGGGTATATGCAAAATATTCTGACTTTAAAAAATAATACTTTAAACTGGACGGAAAAACGCGCGGTGTTTTTTCAGACGCTGCTGCTTATCGCCGCGCTGGCTTTGCCCGCGGCGTGCCACGCGCTTAATCTGCCGGTTAATAAATTTCTGCCCATGCACTGGCCTGTGCTGCTTGCCGGGTTGCTTTACGGGTGGAGGAGCGGCTTTTTGCTCGGCGCAATTGCGCCTGTAATAAGTTTAGGCCTAAGCGGTATGCCGGCGGGAGCTGCGCTCGGTTTTATGATTTGCGAGCTGGCGGTTTACGGATTTGCGGCGGGTATATGCGCGGAAAAATTTAAACTTAATTATTTTGTTTCCGTGGCGGCGGCGTTAATCTGCGGTAAAATTTTATTTGCGGTTTTAAGCGGCGGGGCAGCGTTTTTATCCGCCGGCGCTTACGCTGTTTTGGCGCAAATTATTATTCTGCCGGTTTTAGCTTACAGATGGACAAAAAACAGTTAATTTCTTTTTTTGACGGGCTTGCCGGCGCCTGGGATTTAAAAGAATCTGCGGGCGCTTTCGGCTTACTGGAACAGATTGTCCGTAAAATAAATATACGGCAGGACGATTTTGTGCTGGACATCGGCTGCGGCACCGGCGTGCTGCGGCCTTTTATCTTGGCCTATAACCCGCAGGAAATTCTGCATATGGACGTGTCTCTCAAAATGCTGGAAGAACTTAATAAAAAATTCCCCGACGCGCAGACCCTGGCCGCTGATTTTGAGACGGAAATTCTGCCGCGCAATTATTTTGACAAAGCCGTAGCGTACAATGTTTTTCCGCATTTTTCCGACCATGAAAACGTTTTTTATAACGCGCACGCGTGCCTCAAACCGGGCGGCGTTTTTGTCATAGCGCATTCTCAGACGCGCGGAGAGCTTAACCGCGCGCACGGCAAACATGACGCCACCAAAAGAGATTTGCTTCCGGCGGGGGAAAAAATTTATGAGCTTTATCAAAACGCCGGTTTTAAAAATATCACGGTGCGCGAGCGGGACCCCGGCTTCTTTTCCAGCGGTTTTAAAGATTTGTTATAATTTCTATACAAAGCGTTTGTTTGGAATGCGAGCCCGCGCCCTGCGGGCGCATTAATAAGCAGGACCGGAGCGGTTGTTTTTTACGCTGTAAAAAGTTCCGGTTTAAAAAACGAAATTTTGGAGAGGTGGCCGAGCGGTTTAAGGCGCAGTCCTGGAAAGACTGTATACCCAAAAGGTATCGAGGGTTCGAATCCCTCCCTCTCCGTTCGTCTTCGCTTCGCTACGACGCAACTTTTAAGGAAGGAAACTTATTTTTAAGAAGCGAAGACGGGCTCAATTGCTGAAGAAATTATTTCTGTCAAAACTACACTTACCGCTTTTAAACATCAAAACAGGTCAAGCTGGCGGGATTGTGGTTTTGCTTTAAAAAGTTTTTCCGGTTTATTGAGTTTTAACAGATCCTTTTCTATTTTTTCCAAAAACGGCGACGGGGGCAATTGCCTGTAAGTGCCTAACCATTTTCTTTTGGCGGCGCGGGTAAGGAATAATATTCTCTCCGCTCTTGTCATGCCGACGTATAATAAACGTTTTTCTTCTTCCAGCTCGCTTTGTTCTTTCGCGCGGTAAAAAGGAATAACGCCCTGCTCAAGCCCGACGATAAAAACGCATTTAAATTCCAGTCCTTTTGAAGAATGCAGCGTGAGCAATGAAATTCTGTCCGCCCGTTTATCAAGAGTATCTATTTCTGACAGCATAGATACTTCATGGATAAATTCTTTTTTCGTTTTATAAGTTTGCGCGAGTTTTGTAAAATACTGCAAAATATTTTCGTCTATTTCGCCGGAGAATTCTTTGCTAAGCAGTTTAAGCTGCTCGGCGACCGGCACGGCGTCCGTCAATAAATTTAACAGCTTTACAACCGGTTTTTTACCGCACAGCAAATCGTCTGATAATTTTACATAAGGCATGCCTGACCTTTTGAACGCTTCAAT
>JAIRUU010000116.1 GCA_031254225.1 Candidatus Elusimicrobium euhamitermitis | reverse complement strand
AGCCCTATGCCCAGGCCGTTGAACCTGCTGTCGTCCAGAGACGCGGGATGGTAAACGCCGTACACGCCCACGCCGTCAAAATAACTTGTGTACAAAACGCCCGCCACCGCAATGCCTTGCGTATATCTTTCAGTGTTAACAACCGCGGCGGAAATTCCCGTGGAAGACCCGTCTTTAAAAAACGCGGAAAGCTTTATTCCGACGGTGTCCGTAGCCAGCCCCAGGCCCGCCAAATCAACGCCCCATACGGTGCCCACGCCGCTTAAGCCCGCCAGTTTTATCCCGTAAACTTTCCCGACCGTGCTTAAAAAAGAGGCCTGAACGCCGTACACCGTCGGCGTGCGCGCGGAAAAAATGCCGAAATCCAGCCCCGTCACCACGTTCGCGCCTGCCGGAAAACTGTCATTGCCGTCATTGCTGCCAAAGAAAGATATGCGTACCGGCGTATAAACTTTTACGACCGGCGGCCCGTCGTCCTGCGCGAAAAGAGCGCCGGCGGCGGACAACGCAAATGCTAAAAATATTAATTTTTTCATTCGGTGGCGGATCTAGTGCCTATAATATAGGCGTCATAGGGCGTATCCGTATAATCCGGAACGGCTATGCCGCCGAGATGTTCGCAAACGCCTTTGGCGTCGTCGTTATCTTTAGGCGTAAGGCACAGCACGGCGCCCATATATTTAGTGGGCGGGTTTTGCATAAAATACTGAAAATGCGGGACGTTTCCGTCCATGCCCGCGTCTTTACGCACGGCGGTAATATTGTAAGTCGGCGTATCAACGACGGTAATGTCATAAAACCTGCTGGAGGGATTGCTGACGGACAGAGACGGAAAATTTGTCGTGTAACGGCCCTTATCAAAAAAATAATACTCCTCCGCCTGCGCCAGCGCGCGCACGGAAGACAAAACTTCAACCGTCCTTGTCTGTTCCACTGCCTTCAAATACTGCGGCAAGGCAAGGGCCGCCAAAATGCCGATAATCAGAACCACGACCAAAAGTTCTGTTAACGTAAACCCTTTTTTCATTAAAATAATCCTAATAAAAACCACGGTCTTTACGCCGCCGCAGAAAAATAAAGCGGGTTTATTACAGTTTTTGCAGGTCTGATGTTCTGTCTATGGAATATATAATCTGCTGCGCTCCCGCTGCGGTGTCATTAGCGCCATATTTAGCAGTTACCTGTATAATATCGCCGACGGCAGGGCCGGCCTGAATCTCACACTTAAACGACGACAAAGCATTTGAAATATCTTCTCCGGCTACTTGCTTACGCACCAGCATGGACTGCACTTGCGCGTTGCAGCCTTCAAGAATATTCTTGGCGGAAATTGTGCGCACCGTGGCGGCGGCAGTAGTCGTGCGCGATATAGCTATGCGCAAAATAGCCGTCGCGATAGTGGCAACCACTATCGTTATAAGTAAAACCTGCATTAAAGCAGAACCTTTGTTATTTTTCATAATTAATACTCCGTCCTCTTATTGTTTTCCTCTCCCTAAAAGCCCGCAAAGCCTTGCGGGCGTATCAATTAGTTTAGGGGCCGCAGGCCCCGCCGTTTTCAGCGCAGCTGAAAAACGGAGAGGACACAGGTGAGGGTTTTAAAACACAAATATACGTCGTAAATTTATTCAAGGCCCCGCCATTCGGGGCCGATAAGGTAAAAATCCAAACTTAATTTTATAACGGCGCATTTACCCCTTTCCCCTTTGGGGGTTTCCCCCTAAAAGGGGGAATTTTACAACAGTATTTTGTGTATAGAACCCTTACCCGCCTACGTTGCGCTGCTATCGGCAGGCTCCCGCCCTTTCAGGGAGAGGAAAATTTTACTGCCCGCCGCCTATGGAGTTAAATGTTTTATCGTAATCAAGCATTATCGGCCTTTTGTTTTTGCCGACTTCCAGATAACCGGCAAACTTAATCCCGAAACTGTTGGCCATACCAACCAGTTTTGTGACCTGAGGAATGTTGTTTACGTTCTGCAAAATAAGGTCGCTCTTCGGGCTGCATATGCATTTATATTGGATATTCTGGTCGCACTTGATAATCCCTTCTTCCCTGTAAAGCGTAAATCTCGGCGGATCACTCTGGTCTTTAAGAGCGCAATAAAATACCACGGAAGCCGGCGCAGAAGGAATAAGGCAGCCGTCAAGGTCAGGGGTATAATTTTTATAAATAGTCAAAAAGTTGGTGCTGCCCGGCGTCTCGCACGCATAGACGGAGGCGTCAACCTTAACGGCCTCAATAACGTCTTTATGTATTTTACGCTCGCCAACGGAGAGCTGGTTTTTCCACAACAGCTCCTGCCGCGACGACGACGCGAAATTGGTTGTTGAAACCCAAAGCCCCACCAGCCCCGCTATAACCAGACCGGACAAAAACAGAGCCACAAGAACTTCAACCAGAGTAAAACCCTTTTTTTCAGCCGGCATTAATTCCCCCCGCCAGGAAACGCAAAAGTTTTATTAAAATCTTTCTGAAGAGGCCTTTTTTCTCTGCCCAGCGTCGTTGCCGCGCTGAATGATATGGTGACCATATTTGTATCAGCCGTCACTGCGGCGGTGGGCTGGGCCGTTACCCCCTGCAGCAGCAGCTTGGAACCGGTCCCGCAGACGCATGAGGGCGGCTGAGTGCCGCATGCGGTAATTCTTTCCGCTCTGTAAATATTGTTGTTGACAAAACAGTATTCTACTATGGTATAAGAAGAGTTGGCGTTCGGCGCGACAAAACACCTTCCTTGTTTAGGCACGTCAAGATCCGGCGAATAGTTTTTATATACGGTAAGAAATCTGTTGCATAACGAACTTCCGCCCGTGACGTACGACGCCTCGGAAATATCTCTGTACAAAGTTCTCTCGGCCATGGAAAACATGTTTTTGAACAAAAGCTCCTGCTTGCCCGCGGACGCGAAATTTGAGGAAGAAACCCAAAGCCCGACGAGCCCCGCCATGACCAGGCCGGTCAAAAACAGAGCCACTAAAATTTCCACCAGGGTAAAACCTCTTTTATTTTTCATGTTGTCTGCGTCTGCCCGTTGCATTGTATAAAAAATTTAATATTGTAGAGCGGCACGTCCGCCGTACCGATATTTGTTGACGTATAATAAAACTTAGAATCCCCCACGCAGGATTTTGGCAGCAGACATTCAATATGATACTCCGCTTTTTCCTGAAAAGGCGTTGAAACGTTCATACGGCTGCCAGTGTCCGGGTTATAAACGTTTGCAAAATTCTTTTCGCACAAATCATTATACTTGATGTCGTCGGAAGTAGTCAAATTCAGGCAACATTTGTCAGGGTGCGTAACGCAGTTGTCCAAATTAGGGTCAGGATTCCATTCTTTGCAAATTTTGTCGTTCTGTATAAGCCCCTGAAGTTTGGCCGACGCGGTTTCTATAGCGTAAGCCATGTCTTCCCTCATATCCGGCTTTTTGCCGGAACGCACGGACGCCATAATCACCCCGTAAATCCCCATTGTGATAATAGCCAGCAGCACCATTGAAATGACGGCCTCGGCAATAGTTAAGCCTTTTTTATTCATCATATTATTTACCCGTTGCAATCTATATGAAACTGGACGTTATAGCGTCGTTTTTCGTTGTAACTCCCCCCCCCGGAGATAACGCCCATGTCTATAACATTATAGTAAAACGAAGTGCACGACGGCGGCAAATCCACGCAGGTAATATGATAATTTACGTCGCCGGTTTTAAAAGGGTTGTCCACGCTCAAAATTTCGCCCGTATATGATGTTACAATCGGGTTGTTGGACAGCGGGATGCCGCAAATGTCTTTGCTGTTTTTAGCTTTCCTTATTAAGTCTAAGCACGCCGAGTCCGTGGCGGAACAGGCGTAAACGCCGCCGTTGTTAGGCACGCCCGGCACCGGCGTCGTACAAGTAGTGCCCGCCGCGTCATAAACAAGACAGCCGTCCACCAAAAGGCACTGGTCATTAGAGTCCCACTTGATACAGAACATATCATTTTGCACAAGCGCTTTAAATTTTGCGGAAGCCTGCTCAATAGCGTAGGCCATTTCTTCCTTAATATCCGGCTTCCGGCCGGAGCGGACGGACGCCATAATCACCCCGTAAATACCGACGGTAATTACAGCCAGCAGCACCATTGAGATGACCGCTTCCGCAATAGTCAGGCCTTTTTTGTTTAACATTACCACGGAGTCCCCACTTCCTGCAATTCCATATTTGAGTTAATGTAGCCGCAATAGTCCGTCGCTGTGGATGTGGCCGCCAAATTTTTATATTTCATGCTGGCATACCTGCCCTTCGCGCAGCACCCTCCGCCCGCGTCGGACAACGGATTGCATACATAAATATTAAACGCAAGACTGTCCCAGTTGTCTTTAATTAAATAACCGCACTGGACAAGCACGGCTGTTTTAGTGCTGTCTATATTATCCTTGCATGTGCCGGTGAAGATATTAGTGTCGGTATTTGAAATAAGGCCGGACAATGATTTGTCCGGGTACTGCGTGATAAAAGTCCTGTTTGCCTGCGCGACTTTTTTCAGCGCGACAAGGCCCTCGTTATAGCGCGTCCTGCGCAAATTGTCAAGCTACGACGGCACGGCCGCGGCCACTAAAATAGCTATAATAAAAACGACCACCATAAGTTCCATCAAAGTAAAACCTTTGCTCTTACGCATAAAAACTCCTGTTAACAACCTTGCAGTCCGCCGACCGTCTTATAAGCGCACGTGTACGGATTTACGCCGCCTTGATAATATTTGTCGCCCGCGTCTTTCTGCGCAACCATGTACGCCAAAGCGCCGAAGCATTTGCCGGCATCGTCGCCGCAGACGTAAAATTTATAATCATAATAGCTCCACTTCCTGTCTTCAAGATAACCGCAGTAAATAAGCAGGCGCGGCGGCTGGCCCGCGGAGTCAAATTTATTAATCTTACACGTTTCCGTACCGGCATTATCCTGAATCTCGCCGGAGAGGATATTTACCGACGGGTAATCCGTCCTAAACCGCTGATTTGCTATCGCTATTTCCTGCAGAATGGCTTTGGCGTGGTCGTTTTTGGAATCCTGTATCGCCCTGCGGTACGTTACGATAGCCACCTGCGCCAGCACGGCTATCAGAATAAAAACCACAAGCATTTCCATCATTGTAAAACCGCGTTTTAAGTTTTTCATTATATACCGGTCCCTAAATCGTAATCGGTTTGAATGGAGCCCTGCTCCGTTACCCAGGCGCATTTGCTCGGGTTAAAACGCCCGCTTCCCGCTTCGGTGTTAACCATGGCGGCCACGGCGTTCGGCTTACCGCAGCAGCCGGCGATATAGTAGTCAGAACAGACAAAAAAATTGTATCCGTAATATTTGTCGCTCGTGCCGCTGTCCCACGCTATGGGTTTTAAAAGATTGTCTTTAAACAATATGTTCAGCTGATTTGAAGAGCTGAGGTTAAACGTGTCTGCGTTAACCTTCCCCGCGGCCGGCAGCGTAAGGCCAGAATTATCAGGCGGTTCATAAACTCTGTAATTTTTGACCGCGCCGGCAATGTCAAGCAGCACGGCCTGCGCGCGCTGGTTTTTATTATTTTCCTGCGCCTTTTTAAAAGACGGCACGGCAAACACGACAACCAGCACCACTATTATAACCACGACCAAAAGTTCCACCAAAGTGAAACCGCGCTTTTTATTTTGCATTATAATACTCCGTCCTCAGATTTCTTTCCTCCTCCTGTGATGAAAAAGATAAAAAGTATCTTATCATTTTTCCCCTCTCCCCTTGCGGGAGAGGGATTAAGGGTGAGGGGTAGCGTTGCAATTTGATAACAGCTTAAAAACTTACGGAATAATCCTTAAACAACGCTATTAATCCAACTCACAAAATTTTAATTCTTACTTCAACAAAATCTACCCCTCACCCCTGCCCCTCTCCCGCAAGGGGCGAGGGGAAAGACTTAAAATATCGCCGTGTTTTGTCTGCCGTTCCGCCGTCCGTATAAAAAATCTAACGCCGTATCCCGTCGTCCGTCAGAAAAATTTCACAGGGATTTGAAATGATTTTTTATTTTATTCGGGCCGACCAAGCACATAAGGCGAAGCGTACGGTAAGGCCCGAAAAAATAAAAAAGCATTCAAATACCGAAGAAATTTTTTAACAAACAACCAAGCGGCCAACGGGAGCGACGCGGCAAACGACCGCGGAGCGCGCCGTTGCCGTCATTACATATTGCTGCCGATTTGCGACATCTGGAATATCGGCATGAAAATGGACATGACGACGATACCTATTATAATACCCACGCCCACAATCAAAATCGGGTCAATAACCGCAGAGAAACGGGCTATAAACTGGTTAACGTGGTCTGAATAAAACTTGGACAGCGTGTCAATAATATTGGGCAGCCTGCCGGACTCTTCGCCCATTCTCATCATTTCCGTCATCAGCGGCGGGAAAACGCCGGTGTCTTTAAAAGAATCCGCTATTGATTTACCTTCGGACACGTCTTTTTTCGCGCTTCTCAGACCGTCGCGTATTATGACGTTGCTGGCAAACGCTTCTTCCAAAACGCTCAGACAGTTAAGTATGGTCACGCCGCTTTTAAGAAGCGTTGAGAGCGTTGAGAGCAGACGTTCAAAATAAATATTCTGCAAAAAGTCCCCTATCAGCGGCATATGCAGCAGGAAATAGTGCCAGTTCTTTTTGCCCGCGTCCCCGCGCACGTACACGTTGAAGCCGACTATGGAGCCTATAATCGCGACGAGAATTAAAATATAATGGTTCGTAATTATGCCGGAAATCAAAAGCACGGCCTTTGTGATAGCCGGCAGTTCCATGTTTGATTCTTTAAATATAGTCGCGAACACGGGCACGATGAAAGTTACGAAGTAAAACAAAACGCCGACGGACATTGTAAACAAAATAGCGGGATACGTGACAGCCGTGATAATTTTGCTTTTGACCGCGTCCTGCGATTTGATGTAAACGGAAATCTGCATCAGCGTGGCGGACAGCTGGCCGCCGACTTCGCCCGCCTGCACCAGCGACAGCCAGATATGGTTAAAAGTCTTAGGGTGTTTTGAAAGCGAGGAGTGCAGCGACGAGCCCGACGCCACGTCCTTGGCAATCTGTATAAGCACGTAACCCAAATTAGGGTCCGAAGAATATTCGCCCAGCAGCGAAATAGCGCGCACCAGCGGCACGCCGCCGGAAATCAGCGTTGCCAGCTGCTCCGCGAAAAACGCCAGCAAGTGGGATTTAATTTTTTTCTGCGTCCTTGAGCCGGTTTTCTGTTTGAAGGAGGAGACCGCGCCTAAAATGCCGCCGCCCTTGCCGCCCGCTTCTTTGACCTCCAGCACTATGTAACCGCCGTCCTGCAGGGCGTTGACGACTTTCTCCCTGGACTCCGCGGTAACGGTATCCTTATAAGTTTTCCCCATTGCGTCCTGGGCCACGTACGAGTATTTTTGCATAAAAACCCTTCCTTATTTATAATGCTTAATTGCAGTAAAATTTACTCTTCATTCGTCGTAACAGACAATATTTCTTCGTATGTCGTTATCCCTTTTACGGCTTTTCTCCACCCGCTGGCGCGCAGGTTCCACGCGCCGGATTTGACAGCCGCTTTTTTGAGGTCAATCAAATCCTGCGTTTTGTAAATAATATTTCTCATGTCTTCGTTTACTTTATAAACTTCATAAATAGCCAGACGGCCGAGGTAGCCCGTGTTGCTGCATTTCGGGCAGCCGACCTTTTCAAAAAAAGTCCAGCCGGACTGTTCTTCCGGCGGAAGCAGAGACTCCCGCGCGGCCTGGTCCAGAATATCCTTAGACGGCGTAAAAGCGCGGCGGCAGTGCGGGCAAAGTTTTCTCAGCAGCCTCTGCGCCGCGACAAGCTCTAAAGACGACGACAGCAAAAACGGCTCCATACCCATGTCAATAAGACGGGGAACCGCGCCCAGAGCCTCGTTGGTGTGCAGGGTTGAAAGCACAAGGTGGCCGGTAAGAGCGGCTTTAAGACACGCTTCCGCCGTCTCGTTGTCGCGCACCTCGCCGACCAGAATAACGTCCGGGTCCTGACGTAAGAAAGAACGAAGGCCCGCGGCAAAAGTCAGCCCGATTTGCGGCTTAACCTGCACCTGGCTTATGCCCTGAAGTTTGTATTCAACGGGGTCTTCCAGCGTCATAAAATTGTATTCGGGAGTTTTAATAGTAGACAAAACCGCGTTGAGCGTCGTGGATTTACCGGAACCCGTGGGGCCTGTCAAAAATATAAGGCCGTGCGGCGCGTTGGCTGCGGCAAGAAAGTCTTCCCTCTGCCTGGGCTCAAAACCCAGTTTGTCAATGGTAAGCACGCTTGTGCCTTTGTCCAAAATACGCAAAACCAGCTTTTCGCCGAACACCGTCGGGCACACGGAAACGCGGATTTCAATGGTCCTGTTCTGGAACTTTATGCCGAAGCTGCCGTCCTGCGGCAGACGCTTTTCGGCGATGTCTAATTTGGATAAAATTTTTATGCGGGAAATAATAGCCGCCACGCTTTCCTTTGGCGGCGGCATGCGTTCATAAAGAGAGCCGTCTATGCGGAAGCGCAGGCTCACCATTTCGTCAAACATTTCAAGGTGAATGTCGGACGTTCTTTCCGAAATAGCCTGTTTTAAAATAGCGTTAACGAGTTTAATAAACTGCGAGCCGCTTTCTTTGGCGGTGTCAAGGTCCAGTTTGCCTTCAACGGAAACTACTTCAACGTCGTCGTTATTCTCTTCTTCCGGCGCTTTCTGTTTGCCGGAGACGACCTCTTCAATCAAATCTTTCCCGCCGTAAAAAGCGTCTATGGCGCCCAGAATCTGGGACTTGCTGGCAATGAACGGCTGCACGTCGTAGCCGGTCATCATTTTAATATTGTCCGTTACAAAAACGTTTGAAGGGTCATTCAACGCCACGGCCAGAACGCCCTCTTCCAAAAACAACGGCAGGACGGTGTTTTCCCTCGCGAACCTTTCATTGATAACAGTCTGAAGGTTTTGCTCTTTTTCGGGAATTAAAATGTTATTTTCTCTGGAAGCGTAAGGAACGGCTAGATGTTTTGAAAGAGCGACGGTAATCTGCTCCTCCGTCGCGTAACCAAGCTTCATAGCCGCGTCGCCCAGCGGCACATGGTTTTGGGAGGCGTACAGCGCCGCTTTTTTAAGCTGCTCCGCGCTTATTATGCCAGAAGATACAAGCACTTCTCCTAAAGTTTTTGCCATTTAAAACCCCTTCAAAATAATTTCAGGTTGTCCCCTTAAGAAAAACCAGAAATTACTTTTTACATTTTCCCCCCGCCCCCGTCTGATTTTCCCCTCCATGAGAGGGAGGGGACAGGCCTGCCTCGCCGTAGCGAAGGCGGGGGGAGGGTTTGGTACACAATATGTACACAAATATACGCCGTATCCGGCTTGGAAAAACACGATGCAAAAAATGGAACTTCTTCCTTTTGCTGCGCTACCCCTCACCCCAACCCCTCTCCCGCCCGTCGCGTCGTAGCAAAGCGAAAGCGGACAAGGGGCGAGGGGAAAGCGGAGGTTTACTTTATTTTATAACAATTACATTTTAAGTACAGAATTCTCTTCAGTTTCTCTCCCCGCAATTGCGGTATGGGGGAGGAAAAAAATCGGTCTCACATTTTCATGCGGGGCGCGCGCAGGCGCGCGCCCCGTTTTTAAATGTTAGTCTGCAAGAATCGTCGGCGTTACGAAGATAACCATGTCCGTCGTGTCTTTAGACGAGACTCTCTGCGTAAACAGCCAGCCGATTATCGGAATATCGCCAAGCAGCGGCACTTTTCTGTCCTGTATGACTTCTCTTGAAGACAACAGGCCGCCGAGCACCACCGTCTGCCCGTTTTTAACGCGGACAAGCGTGGAAGCGGAACGTTTAATAGTATCATACACCCCGCCGCCCACGACCGAGGCCGCGACGTCAGAATATTCAGGCTCAATTAACAGCGTGATATAACCTTCCCTGTTAACCTGCGGCGTGACTTTTAAAGTCAAACCGACCTGCTGCCTTTCAGGCGTTGACGACAGAACGTTGGAACTGCCCGTGTTGCCGGAAACGTTGCTGGCGGAACCTATTGCCGCGTCTCTTGTTGATTCAATGGTGGCGGCCTGATTGTTTAAAGTGACTACTTTAGGTTTGCCGAGGTATTTTGCCTCGCCCCTCGTCAACAGCGCTTTAAGCATTATGCTGAAAGAACTGAAGTCAAGGAAAGCGTCTTTGGCTTCAGCCGTTGACGTTGTTGTTGAGCTGCCGGAAGAGCCCGAAGACGAACCGCCCGAACTTGAACCGCTGCCAAGACCCGTGCCCGCCGGCGGGAAAATATAACCCCAGCCGCTGACGCCCCTGCCGTTCAAATAATCAATATCAACGCCTCTTGCAGGGCCGCTGAAAGAGAATATCGTGCCGTCCCCGCCGCCATAGCTTAAACCTATTGAAAGACCGCTGGTTTTGTTAACCTCAACAATCTGCGCTTCAATTAAAATCTGCGGAGGCTTAATGTCAAGTTCGGCCAAAATGCTTTCAATCTGCGGGAAAACCTCAGGCACGTCGGTAACAATCAGTTTGTTTGTCCTGGGGTCCAGGGCGAGTTTGCCCTGTTTGGACATAACGCTCTGTATAATGGAAAGAATGTCGCTGCCGGAAGCGCCCCTTCTGGCCTGCATGTCTTCAATGTTGTTATCCATGTTGCTGAGCGCGCCCGCGCCGTACGTGTTTGTGCCCGCAGCGCTCTGCGCGAAAGTAGACCTTGAGCCGGTAGCGCCCGAACCGCCGTCGCCGTTTAATGAAATGTAGTTTAACGTATAGACCTTTGTGTTGGTGTTAGGCGAGTCGCTTGAACGTTTGGTAACGACGTAACTGTCGCTTTTGCCTATGCGCTGGTAAGTAAGCCCCTGCACGCGCAAAAGAGTGTCCAGCGCTTCTCTAACGGTAACGCTGCTTAAAGACGCGGTAACCTTTTTATTGGCAAACTCCTCTCCCATGATAAAATTGATTTTAGCCTGGGCGGAAATGCTGTTGAGAAACGTTGATATGGGCACGTTAGCCACTCTTATCGTCACTTTTCTGTCAAGCGGGGAAGCGGCTTCGCTGTCTCTGTACAAAGCCGTCTCGTTTCTTGATTTGGAAAATCCGCCGGAAGCGGCGCCGGACGGCTGGTCCGAAGGCAATTCCAAATCAGTATTTTGAGCATAAGCTAAATTAGTTCCCACCAAAGCAAACGTTATAGCAAACACCCACAAGGCATTTAAACTCCTTTTCATGCATCCTCCTATTTAACTTCAACTTTTTTTGTAAAACGCTGTCCCTTATAACTGAAAACCACGTTGTCGCCGTTTATAGCCACTATCCTGGCGCCTAAAACCGTGTCCCCCACGACGTAGGATTTGGTGCTGTTTCCTATAAACACTTCCTGCGCCACAACGCCGCTTATCCTGCTTTTAGTTCGGATAGCGCGGCTGGGGTCCCTTTTCTCGGCTTCAAGCTCTCTCTGCCTGGCGGCTTCCAAATCTTTCAGACGCTGCTCCTCGGCGAGTTTGGCCTGGCGGTTTGCTTCGTCCCTGCGCATTCTGTCCTGGCGCGCGCGCTCCGCTATGGCGCGGTCGTCTTTGGAAAGAGTAGGGTCGTTCAAAGAAGAGAACGGAATGCTTAAAATTGTTTTGTTTGACAATATATCAATCAGTTTAACCGGCGCGTCGCCGACAGAAACGCTGCCCGCGCTGGGCGCCGCCGCCCTCTGCGCCGCAAAATTGGGCGTCATCTGCCCTTCGGCCACGGGATTGCCGACGTTGGGGTTATACGCGCCGCCGTTCTGCGGCGGCATTCCGGCGGGCTGCCCGTTCTGCTGGGGCATTCCCTGCTGGGGCTGCATGCCGGCCTGCTCTGCGTTTTTCTGCATAACCACGTTGCCGACTTTCATGTCCGACAAAGCCGTCTGCTTGACTATCGGCGCGGCGTTCTGCTGTTTGTCAGCGGCTTCCGCGCGGCGCGCTTTCTGGCGCGACTGCTTGTTCATATAATTATACGCAAAATACCCGCAAAGCGCAAAAACTAAAATGCCGGCGACGGCTGTCATTGTTTTTCTCATTGGTTGCCACCGCCTTTTTTAGCGTCCGAGCGTTCTTTGGGAAACGCGGAACTGATTTTCATTGAATACATATTTGCGCCGACTTCCCTGTCGTCTTTTGCAAAAATAAACTCCTGCACTTTTGTGTAATTTCTTGAGTTTTCAAAATCCATAATCAGCTTTACCGCGCCGGCGTAATGCGTTTTAAAGTTTAAGCCCATTGACGTTACAAGCATGTTTTCCGTAGGCTCTTCCGTCTGGCTGCCGGTAAAATTATAGCGCAGGCCGTTATTCTCAAAATTTTCAATAATCTGCGTGACAAGCCACTCGTTCTTGTCTTTAATGTCCGGGAAAAATTTTTCCAGCTGCAATATTCTGTCTTTATTGGCCTGATAGCCGGACATTTTTTCCTTCTGGGCCCTGAGCGCGGATATCTCGCTTCTCTGTTTGCTGATTTCCCTTTTGCCCACGCTCGTGTAAGAATAAATTACAAAGCACAGGATAACCGCGGCCACCACCGGCCTGGCCAGCATGACGGCCTTGCCGTCGCCTATGACAAATTTAATGTCCTGCAAACCATCTTTGAAAGAATTTATGAATTTGCTCATTTTTTCTTTACCCCGGCGTTTTTATCGCACTTGATAATAAACCTTGTGCCTTTTTTAACGCCGTCGTCACTCACGCCGGCGGCGCTGGTCTCTATCGGAAAATCTATCATGGGAAGAGTTTTGGCGTCAGGCTTGCATATGGGCGCGAACACCGCGTTTGCCGCTATCTTGTCTTTATACTGCGCGCCCAAATCAATGTCGCTCTTCCAGTCTCCTTTGACGGAATTTATGTAACCTTCCATTTCAAGATACGGCGAGACAAAACCTTTTTTGGAGTCAAAAAGGTCCCTGTAAGTAAATTTGGAAATATAAATTTCCGGCGGAGTAACGTCCCCCAGAGCGGCCAAAAGCGGCGTTAAGGCGTAAACGCCGGTCATGTTTTCATATTCTTTTTTCTTGGCTTCCACCGCGTCAGACAGCGCGATAACTTTGTCCGACGTCATGCCCGTAAAATCAGATATTCTGACGGCGGACGCTTTTTCTTTCTTAAGTTCCGCCGCTATTTTTACGGCGTCCAGCTTAGACATAATATTCACGCCTATGGTAATAAGTATGGCCAGCACCGCGAGTTTCCACGCGGTTAAAATAGCGCTGATTTCTGTATTTGTTTTTCTGTACTTGCCGCTTACGTCAATGTTGGGCAGGGACTCGTCCACAAATTTTGAGCACGCGCCTATGGCGCTTAGTTCGCCTATGTTTCTTGTCTCAAAACCCAGGCTGTCGTTAGTATTAAAATTACGCACCGGTTTGCGCGCGTCGGACTCCACCACCGGCTTCCATTCGTCCACGTTCTGTCCGGTTATGACAACCTCTTCAAAACTGTCTTTTTCCGTCTGTTTTGAAACAAAGTCTATATAGTTGGACATTTCCAGACGGCGCCTTTCTATGGGCAGCGGGCCGGAGATATCCATGTCCCTGGCCAGCACGGGAAGATTGTTGTTGATGAAAATAAAGTCCGCCGTTTCCGCGCCGAAGAAAGAGTAAACCCTGCTTTTGCCGGACACCGCTTCTTTATCAAGAGAAGCGTAAGCGCGCGCGGCCGAAAAAGCGGAAATTTCCACCGCCAGCACGTCAAACCCTATTGAGCGCAGGCCGCTGACCACGGCGTCCCTTATGACGTTGCTCGTCATACCGAAAATTACGCCAATCCTCTTCTGTTTAGTTACCGCCGTCTCAAAAATATATGTTGAATAAGAAGTCTGGCTTTTTTCAAAAGGATAATGTATATATTTTCTTGCCTGGAGCGGTATGGACTGTT
This sequence comes from Candidatus Elusimicrobium euhamitermitis, assembly GCA_031254225.1. Lineage (GTDB taxonomy): Bacteria > Elusimicrobiota > Elusimicrobia > Elusimicrobiales > Elusimicrobiaceae > Elusimicrobium > Elusimicrobium euhamitermitis. The sequence continues at coordinate 8,435 of JAIRUU010000116.1, read as the reverse complement.
TCCAAAACTTGCGATCCACCATAGGCATGACAAAGTGGCGCAGTATTGAAAAACTGGGAGAGAGAGAAACTATAATTTTTTTAGTTCTCCATTTCTTTTTGCTTATGGCGTTGTTAAGAGGCTCAAGCCAGTTTTCAGGCTTGGCAAAAAACGCCTCGTTCAAATCAAGAGGTTTGAGTAAATTTTTATCTATCGGCGGAACGGGGACCCTTATCAGCCCTTCAATTTTAAGGCTGCTCCCCTTTTTTACCGTCTGCGCCAAAAACATATCCGTCGGGCTGATGTACAAACCCAGGCAGTCGGTAACTTTCTCCTGTTCAACGCCGAGAATCTGGCTTAACAATCTGTTCATATTAACCCTTTACTTACTATTAGCGTTATAGTTATATTCGTAATCCCCGCCCGCTGCCGCAGCGCCGGTTGACGCCGCCGACGGCGCAGCGCCGCCCGTGGGCTGATACGGCTGGTAAGCCGCGGCCGCGCCCGTATTTACAGCCGCGCCCGCAGTTGTACCCTGGTTATTTGCTATCGCGAAATCTTCCGCCGTGTAACCGCTTGAATAATCCGCCCCCGGCGTGACCGGAGCGGCGGGCTGGTACGGCTGGTAACCGCTGTTGTCCGCCGCAGGTTTCATGTCCGGCGAAACGTTCCTTCTCCCTGGCCTTGTCCATAAATAAGAAGACTTATAGTTTGCCGCGGAAGCGCTTGTGCCCGCGCCCGCAGTTTTCTGCCGGCCGGCGACTATGGTCATTTTACGTCTCAGACTTTTTGTTCTGCCCGAAGCGTCCGTCGCCGTTAAAAGCGCGGTATAATTGCCCGCAGGCAGTTTGTCGCCGTAGAAATTTTTCCTTCCGTTCCAGAAAGTCTGGGTATATACGGGGCCCGAGCCTTCTATCTGCCTTATGACGTAATATTTCTGGCCGGCCGCGTGCTGTATAATCTGCAAAGTCCAGTTTGATATAGGAGCCGAAGTCTGTATGACGGAATAATCCAGCAGCATGCCGCCTTCGCCGTCATAATACATAGCCTGGCTGGACGGCGCAATGGCAAGACTCATGACAGGCAGCTTCTCGCCGGAGTTGGGCATACTCAAAACAGGCGGCGTATCATAATCAAAAACTATTGACAGCCCGTCAAGGTTGCTGAATTTTGCCGGCGGCTCCTCATTATAAAGACCCATATTATAGCTTAACTTTGCCGGCGAAATGCCCCTATATATAAGGTAGGCGGCCATGGAAACGGCGTTTTTAACGCCTTCAAGTTTAACGTTGTCCGTATAAGAGCCGGGCGGCAAAACCACAAAAGTCGGCTGCGGGCTGAGCACCATAAGAGTATAAATATTTTCAAGCACTTTGCGGCCGTTCGCGCTGAATTTGGACGGCGAGGTAAATAAAACCGAAGGATCAATGTCAATAGCGTCCACGTCGTTATTTCTGAAATAAATTTTAACGCCTTTTGTGGCTTTAAGAGAATCTATAGCCGTCTGTCTTAAAGACGTTACAACAAAAGAAGCCGCGGCTGCTTTCTGCGCGTCGGTCGTCGTGCCGCTCTCGCCCGTACCGCCGCTCACGCTTGCGGTTCCGCCCAGGTCGTTTGTAATTACGGTGCCCGTTCCCGCGCCCAAATCATGCCCCTGATAAGACGGCCCGTAAGTTTCCGAAGCAGCGCCCGCGGAAGAAGCGGCCGCCGCGCCCGCGTTCGGCACAAAAACAGGCTCGGTAATGTTGGCTATTTTATTATGAATTTTGTTAATGTACTGGTTTGCTTCCTGCGACTGTTCGGGCGTGCCGCTCATCATGACGTCAATAAAATTGTCGCGCGCTTTGTCATAATCGCCGGCGTCAAACTGCTGCTTGCCAAGCGCAAGCTGTTTGTCCGTTTTAGCGTCCGCCCACAGCGGCGCGTTTCCGGCGGAAACGAATAAAAATGCAGCCATAAGAAGAACGATATTTCTTTTAAGCATCGTCGGCTCCTAGTAAAAGCGTAAGAAAGTTAATTTTAAAAACCCCGTACTCAAGAGTACCATTAGATTATATCAATTTCCCGCGTTTTGTAAACATAAAATAGTACATGTAAAAAGCTTAGCAAAAAATTTTCAATATGTTAAGCATTATTATTTTATAAAATATATATGACAGTTATCCGCAGTCCAAGGAAAATATGGAAAACTACCGTTCAGACGTAAGAAACATAGCCATAATAGCGCACGTAGACCACGGCAAAACCACTATAGTTGACGCAATGTTAAAACTCACGGGCGAATTTAATTTAAAAGGCCTGCAGTCGGAAGACGCCGTTCTTGACTCCAATCCGCTGGAACGCGAGCGCGGCATAACCATTCTCGCAAAATGCACTTCGGTGCCTTACAAAAATTACACTATAAATATAGTTGACACCCCTGGCCACGCGGACTTCGGAAGCGAAGTTGAGCGCGTGCTTAAAATGGTTGACGGCGCGATTTTGATGGTGGACGCCGTTGACGGCCCTATGCCGCAGACGCGCTTTGTTCTGCGCAAAGCCCTCGCGCTGGGCCTGCGCCCCTTAGTCGTGATAAATAAAATGGACCGCGCGAACGCCAACCCGCACCGCGCCGCCAACGACGTGTTTAACCTCTTCATAGAACTGGGCGCGACGGACGCGCAGCTTGATTTCCCCATTCTCTACGCGTCGGGCAAAGAAGGCTGGGCGTCGGACGACGCGGCCAAACGCGGCGCGGACATAAGCCCGCTTTTTGACAGCATTATAAAACACGTCCCCCCGCCGGCGGCGTTCCCCGGCAAGCCGCTTCAGATGCAGATAACTATTTTGGATTATAATAATTTTCTGGGCTCTATCGGCATAGGCAGGATTTACGCCGGAAAAATTTCCAAAGGCCAGAATCTGGTTTTGGTTAAACCTGACGGAGAGACCACGCCGTGCAAAGCCGTAAAAATTGAAAAATTTTCCGGCCTGGCGCACGTTGAAGTTGAGACGGCGCTGGCGGGCGATATTGTTTCCGTCGCGGGGCTTGAGGGCGTCAACGTCGGGGACACGGCGTGCCAGCCGGACTCTCCGCTTCCGCTTCCGCCGCTGTCCATTGACGAGCCGACGATATCCATGGATTTCTTCGTCAACGATTCCCCCTTTGCCGGCCGCGAGGGGAAATTTTTAACCAGCCGCCACTTAAAAACGCGGCTTGAAAAAGAGGCGCACGTCAACGTCGGCCTCATCGTGGAACAGATGGAAGGCGAGGGCAAATTCAAAGTTTCCGGCCGCGGCGAACTGCATTTGACAATTTTAATTGAAACCATGCGGCGCGAGGGGTTTGAGCTGTCGGTCTCGTCGCCCGAAGTGATTTATAAAATTGAAAACGGCGTGACGCTGGAGCCTTACGAATATCTGATTTTGGATATTACGTCTGACTTCCAGGGCGTTGTTTTTGAACTGCTGGGCGGCCGCGGCGCTAAGCTTGAAAATATGGTCAGCGAAGGCGAAAACCGTCTGAGACTTGAGTATTCCATAGCCTCCCGCGCGCTCATAGGTTTCAAAAACGAATTTCTCACGTCAACGCGCGGCAAGGGCATAATGCACCACAGCTTTCACGGATATTTCCCGAAGGCGGACATATCCCCGCTCAGGCGCAACGGCGTGTTTATTGCAAAAGAGCCGGGCGTGGCAACGGCTTACGCTATTTTCGCGCTTTCCGACGGCGGGGAGTTTTTTATTGACCCTGGCCAGAATGTTTACGCCGGCATGATAGTCGGCCAGAACAGCCGCGAAAATGATTTGGTGGTAAACCCCGCAAAAGCCAAACGCTTAAGCAATATGAGAAGCAAAGCTACCGACGAGGCGTACACTTTAAGCCCCAAGCGCGTTTTTACGCTTGAGCAGGCTATAGAATACATCGCGCCCGACGAGCTTGTGGAAATCACGCCGCAGTCCGTACGTCTGCGCAAAAAAATATTAGACGTCCACGCCCGCAAACGCAGCGAAAAATCCGAAGAAAGCGACGAGGATTAATAAACGCAATTTTCCGCATAGGCCCAAAGACCTATACTCTTATAGGTCTTTGGGGCCTTGTTTTTCCGCCGGTTAATAACATAATATTATTATGAAAATAAAAATACTGCCGGTATGCTTTTTAATCCTTTTTTGCGCGCCGGACAATGTTTCCGCGGCCGTGCATATTAAGGATTTTGACAAAAACAGAGATAAATTCCTCATAGATAAAATCATAGATAATCAGGAAATAACCTATTGCCTGCATGCGGATAAGGCGCTTTTTTATGAATCGCTTCCCGCGTCAATGAAGAATTACAGACGGGAAGCCCTCGCGCCCGCGTATCAGAGCCTGATATCAACATATCAGGGCTTAATAGCGGACGCTTTTAAAACCTGGACAACCGGCATCGCCGCGGAAATAAAAAAATCCGGCAGAGAAAAAGAGTTTGAAGATATCATGAGCATACTTAACCGCGGCGTAAAATTGAAATACGGCGGAGAGTGTGATATTTTTTATCTGAAAAACGATATTTCAACGCCCTGGAAGCCTTTTGACATTTCCATTTATATTGAAAAAACGTTGTGCAAAAATGAAGATAAACCTGGCGCCGCTTTTTTCGCGGCAGAGCCGTTTCCATATATATGCCTCAGCAGGCTGGAGCCGGCGGACATAGTAGCCCATGAAGCCGGCCACGCTCTGGGCCTCGGGGACCACTATGACGACGGCGCGTATCTATCCTCCATCGGTTCATACGGGACAATACAGGGAAGACCCGCGCTCATGAAAGAGGAAGATTATATAACCTGCGACGACGCGGACGCCATGATAACGCTTATAGACCGCGCGGATAATAAGGACAGAACGTTTAAATCTTTATGCAGCGACGGCATAGTTTTTAAATATGGCTTCCAGCAAATAACAAAAAAGGAAACGCAGTTTCTTAAATATAGTAAAAAAGAAAAAGTTTTAGCGACCTTTTATCCTTTCAGCGTTGTTTCGGATAACATATATTCATTAGATTATGAGTCAGCGCATTATAAAAATTTTTCAGGCTCAAAAATTGAAAAAGAGCTGACGGACGCGGGAATTATAGACGCGGATTTCGCAAAGCAGGATATAAATATGCTTTTCATGATGGAGAATAAAATAGACCACCCCTCCAATAAAAAATATCTGGAATATACTTATATAATATACGTCAAAAAACAAAATTTAATCAAAGCGGCGGCAATGGCGGAAGAAAAATGGGAACTTTTCGGGGACGGATATAAAAAAAATATTTCCAACACGGCGGAGTATTTTGAAAACCGGCGGCTTGTCAAAAAAGCCGAGCTCCCTTTATTGCCGCCCGAGGTAAAAGATTTTGAAAAAAGATTTGAAGAAGCGCAGATCTATATGATAAAAAAAGATATTCTGGAAAAAAGAAAAAAACTGCGGGACAGTGCAAACCGGCTTTATTCTTTAACGTCTCGTTAAACCGAAAATAAAACGTAAAAACCGCCCGCCCGCGCGGGCGGTTTTTACGGGTTTTACGTCTGAAAATGATATAATAAAACTTTATAACGTTACAATCAATATTATTCTTTTAAAAAAATGATAGACATAAAAAATTTATCCTACAGTTTCGGTCTGCGCACGCTTTTAAAGGGCGCGGATTTGTTTGTGGCGCGCGGGCAGAAAATCGGTCTCGTCGGCGTCAATGGCTGCGGGAAAACGACTTTATTTAATTTAATCCTGGGCAAACTCGCGCCGGAAAACGGTTCAATAAATATAAATTCCGACGTAACAATTTCCACGGTAAAACAGGAAATTGAAAATACGGACCTGCCGCTTATGGATTTTATTTTAAACGCGGACGCGCGCGTGAAAAAACTGCAGGACGAACTTAATAAAACGCACGACGGCCGCCGCATAGCGGAAATCCACGACGAACTTAACCGCCTGGGCGTGCACAGCGCGGCCGCGCGCGCGGCGGCGATTTTGAGCGGCCTGGGGTTTACGCAGACTGATTTTAACAAACCGCTTAAAGAATTTTCCGGCGGCTGGCGCGTGCGCGCCGCGCTGGCGGCCACGTTATTTTCCCCGTCTGAAATTCTGCTGCTGGACGAGCCGACGAACCACCTTGACCTTGAAACTTCCATCTGGCTGGAAAATTATCTTGAAAAACTTGACCGAACCATAATCATCATCAGCCACGACCGCGGCATTTTGAACAAACTCTGCGAACGCATAGTGCTCATGGACGAGCAAAAATTAAAATCTTACAACGGCAATTACGACACGTTTGAAAAAACGCGCGAAATTGAAAAAGAAAACGCGCAGGCCGCCGCAAAACAGCATGAAATAAAACGCGCGCATTTGCAGTCGTTCGTGGACCGTTTCCGTTACAAAGCCAGCAAAGCCGCGCAGGCGCAGAGCCGTCTCAAAATGCTTGAAAAAATGGGCGACGCGCCGCCCGTGCCCGTGGACGCGCAGGTCCAGTTTATTTTCCCGCAGCCGGACTCTCTGCCGCCGTATCTGATTACCATTGAAGACGGGCAGGCCGGTTACGTTACCGGCGGGGATTATGATTACGGCGAGAAAATAGTGCTTAAAGATTTAAACATCACTTTGAGCCAGGACGATAAAATAGCCCTGCTCGGCGCAAACGGCAACGGCAAATCAACGCTTGCAAAAGTGCTGGCCGCGCGCCTGCCTCTGCTGCGCGGAAAAACAAAAAAATCCCGCAAACTGCGCGTGGCGTATTTTGCGCAGCATCAGACGGAAGAATTTGACTTGGACAAAACCGCTTTTGAAATTATGAGCGAAGCGTTCGGCTTTGTTCCGTCGTTAAAAGTTTACACGCACCTGGGCGGCTTCGGTTTAAACAAAAATAAGGCGGACACTAAAATAGCAAAACTTTCCGGCGGGGAAAAGGCGCGCCTCATGCTCGCGCTCATTACAAAAGACAAGCCGCACGTGCTGATTTTGGACGAGCCCACGAACCACCTTGACATAGTTTCGCGCTCCGCTCTCGTGGAAGCGCTTAACGAATATGAAGGCGCGGTAATTTTGATTACGCACGATTTACATATGATAAGTTTAGTATGCGACAGGCTGTGGTACGTCGGAAACGGCGGCGTGCACCATTTTAACGGCGACACGGAAGATTACAGACAGAAAATTTTAAACGGCACTTTTGAGGCGGCTCCCGCAGCGCCGGACCCGTCTCTGCCGCCGGAAGAACAAAACAGGGAGACCCGCCGCCGTCTTGAAGCCCAAAAGCGTCTTGAAACCGCGCCGCTGAAAAAAGAACTCAAAGACCTTGAGCGCGCGCTTTCCGAAATGCAGGCGGACCGCGGCCGGCTGGAAGAAGAACTTATCAAAAAATTTGAGCAGCAAAAAAGCAAAGAACTGGCTTACAAAATAAAAGACATTGAAAAAGCCGAAGCCAGGTGGCTGGAACTTTCCTCCAAAATAGAAAAACTTTCAGCTTAAATTTTTTACAGCCCAAAAGTCTATATTTAGTAAAATATAAAAACAGATTTTGGAGAGGTGGCCGAGCGGTTTAAGGCGCTTGTCTTGAAAACAAGTGTGGGGGAAACTCCACCGTGGGTTCGAATCCCTCCCTCTCCGTTTTTTTCTTCGGCTTTTGGCGAATTTTTGATTTTTCCCTGCGTTCGGACATGGCCCGCTTCGCGGTTCCTTACAATGTACCTCTCTACGGGAAAAATCAAAAATACACCAAAATCCTGTGAAAAATTTGTTTTGGAGATTATTGTTGTTGTTAGTATACTCTCCGTTTTTTCTTCGGAATTTTTATCCCCCCCTTAAAATAAAATCAGCGCAATATTGTTATATTGCGCTGATTAATTATATTTGCGTCCGCAGAATTTTATCTTCTGCCGGCTTCTTTGAAAACATTGCTCCACGAGAACGAAACGCCTACGAAAAGATTTTGCCCCACGCCGCCGAATTTGGCCGCCTGCGCCGCGTAATAACTTATAAAAGGCGCGACCGCGAAATTTTTAAACACCAGCACGTCAAGCCTGGCGTTAACGCCGGCCTCATAATCAAGGTTTGAAAAACGATCAACGCTGTTGGAAATATAATCCCTGAAAAACGCGTCATACGTCGCTTTCACGCCTTCGCGTATGGGCTGCTCAATTTTTATGCCGGTTTCCGCCGCAAAGTTGTTTGAAGCAGGATTGTCCGTAAAATCATATTCGTAAACGCCGGCGACGTAAAACTCTTTAATAAGCTTGCCTTTAAAAAGTTTTAAACCGCCTCTTGCGCGCGCAACCTGCCTGCGGTTGGCGTTCAAGACCGGCGTAAATTCCGTGTCATATTCCGCGTTGATAAACGGCCCCACGGAAAACCCGCCCAGAAAATTGTCCACGCTCCAGACTTCCAAAGCATAGTCCGTGGTAAGGATTATTTTGTCAATGCTTTCCGACGTTATCGTCGGGGAACC
>JAIRUU010000042.1 GCA_031254225.1 Candidatus Elusimicrobium euhamitermitis | reverse complement strand
ATGCTTGTCAGCGGCGCGCCGGTAGTTTTTAACTTTGGCGCGGCGGGGCCCTCAAAATCCACTTCTTCGTAAGTATGGTAAACGCCGTCTTCGCCGCGGTAAGAATAAGCCAAAATCATACCCTGGTGGCGCAGTTTTGTGTAAGGCTCTTTATAGCTCACGTAACCCAAATCAAACAAAACTTTATGCCAAAATCTTGAATATAAGAGGTGCAGCACCGCGTGTTCCGCGCCGCCGATATAACAGTCCACGGGGCTGCAGGCTTTTTCTATAACGGGGTCAACAAAAACTTTGTCATTATGCGGGTCAAGATAGCGTAAATAATACCAGCAGCTGCCGGCCCACTGCGGCATGGTGTTTGTCTCGCGTTTTGCGAGGCCACCGCATTTGGGGCAGGTTGTGTTTACCCAGATTTCAACTTTGGCAAGCGGGCTTTCGCCGGTGCCGCTGGGTTCGTAATTTTTTACTTCGGGCAGTTTTAAAGGAAGCTGTTCTTCCGGCACGGGGACTATGCCGCATTTTTCGCAATGCACAAGCGGTATGGGTTCCCCCCAGTATCTCTGGCGGCTGAAAACCCAGTCCCGCAGTCTGTAACTTGTTCTGGCGCGGCCTATGCCGTCGCGCTCCAAATATTCAATGATAAGCTTTTTTGCTTCTTCAACGTTTTTTCCGTCTAAAAAGCCGGAGTTTATAAGCGTTCCGTCGCCGGTATAAGCTTCTTTCTCAATTCCTGTTTCGCTTTTTATGACTTCAACAATTTCAAGGCCGAATTTTTTGGCAAATTCATAATCCCGTTCGTCGTGCGCAGGCACGGCCATGATGGCGCCGGTGCCGTAACCCATAAGCACGTAGTCTGAAATCCAGACGGGAATTTCTTTTCCGTTCACCGGATTTATCGCGTACGCGCCGGTAAAAACGCCTGTTTTTTTGGATATATCCCCGCGCTCAAAATCTGTTTTTGAGGCGGCGTCCGCAATATATTTTTCCGCGGCGGTTTTTTGCTCAGGCGCTATAATTTTGGTAAGCGCGGGATGTTCGGGCGACACAACCATATACGTCGCGCCGAAAAGAGTGTCAGGCCGCGTGGTAAAAATTTCCAAGCTTTCTTTGCTGTTTTTTAACTGAAACATTACCGACGCGCCGACGCTCTTGCCAATCCAGTTCCTCTGCATGGCAAGCGTGCTTTCCGGCCAGTCCAAATCTTTTAAATCTTCAAGCAGCCTGTCCGCGTACTGGGTAATTTTTAAAATCCATTGCCTTAAACTTTTGCGCTCAATTTGCGCCCCGCAGCGTTCGCATTTGCCGTTAAAAACTTCCTCGTTGGCAAGGCCGGTTTTGCAGGACGGGCACCAGTTTATTGGCACCGTGCTTTCATAGGCCAGACCTTTTTTGTAGAGCTGCAAAAATATCCACTGGGTCCATTTATAATACGCGGGGTCAGTGGTGTCAATCTCGCGGCTCCAGTCATACGCCATGCCCAGCGACTTGATTTGCCGTCTGAAATTCTCAATATTATTTTTTGTGGTAATCGCCGGATGCACGCCTGTAGTTATAGCGTAATTTTCCGCCGGCAGGCCGAACGCGTCCCAGCCCATGGGGTGTATAACGTCAAAACCGTTCATTATTTTATAGCGGGTAATAATGTCTGACGCCGTATAACCCTCAGGGTGCCCGACGTGCAGGCCCTGCCCGCTCGGGTACGGAAACATGTCCAGGCAATAAAACTTTTTCCGCGACGGCAGCCGCGGACTTATAAAAAGATTATTGTCCTCCCAAATTTTCTGCTGTTTCCTGTCAATTTCCTGAAAGTTAATCTCGCTCATACGGGTATTATAATATTTATTGAGAAACAGCGCATAGACCAGGTTTCAAATTATACGCGCCTAATTAATTTAGATTATAAAAAGTATTCAGACTATACTCTGGCGCCGCTTTTGCCAGTTTTATATCATTTTTTATATGCAAAAAACTAAAAATCAGGGTTTTACTCTCATTGAATTATTAGTCGTTGTTCTAATTATAGGAATACTGGCCGCTATTGCCGTGCCGCAATACCAGAGCGCGGTTTTGAAATCAAAATACCAGCAGTTTGTTATACAGGGCAAAGCGCTTAAAGAATCCGCGGAAAGATATTATCTTGAGACCGGAAGTTATCCTCCGTCCTGGGACGAACTTGACACCGAAATCCAGCTTACTTCCCAATGCACATCTTCTGACTATATGTGCGCCAGAACAGGAAACGGATTTGTGGTTGATTTATATTCCGGCGGTTCCAAAAATTTTGTTTTCTATTTTAATCCGTCCAGAAATGTTTGTTACGTCATATGGCTGCATAATTCCCCGTATCCCGATCTCCGTCAGTGCGGAGCGGCTGCCGGCGATACGGCGGCAAATAAATTATGTACAAGTCTCGGCGGCGTGCAGAACGGGACGCTCCCAGGCGTAAATCAATTCCCATCGTACACAAGATACGATTTACCGTAAAATTATTTCTTTCCCTTCTTTCGCGCTTTTGTGCATGGCTTCTAAAACGCTCTGCACGTACAGACCGTCTTTTATAGACGGGCTGGCCTGCGCGCCTTTGCTCACGCAGTCCAAAAATTTATACAGGCAGTCGGTATGCGCGCGCAAAAAGCCGAGAGTGTGGTTGCCGGGCGGGAAAACGGCCTCGTCATAAAACTGCACCGTCTGAATTTTGGTAAAACCGCGCAGGCCGCCGTGCGGCGTTTTTGGCGCGGCGTTGTCATAATACTCAACAAAATTGGGGTTTATGATATCTATGATTATCGCGCCTTTTTCGCCGTGTATTTCCAGCTTCGGGTTGCCGGGCTTGCCGGTGGCGAGTTTGGTTGATTCAATAGTTCCCACAGCGCCGTTTTTAAGTTTGGCCAAACAGTAAGACGCGTCTTCCATCTCAATTTTAACTTCTTTGCCGTTCTCATCTTTGCGGACTGGATAGGCTATCTGGTTTTTGGCGTACACGCTTTCAAAACCGCCCAGCAAAAAATAAATCATGTCGCTTATATGCGAGCCCAAATCATAAATCACGCCGCCTTCCGCCGCGGCCGTGTTGCGCCAGCTGGCCGGTTTATTTTTGTCAACGGAACTGTCGTGCAGCATTTGCCCGCGGAAAGACAAAACTCTGCCCAGCGCGCCGCTCTCAACCAACTCCTTAGCGCGCATGACCGCAGGATAAAATCTGTTATGAAAAACTACCTGCGAAGTAACTTTTTCCAAATTAGGATGTTTTGCTATTTTGGCGATATCGCCGGCCGAAGAGATTAAAGGCTTTTCGCAGTAAATATTTTTTTTGGCGTCCAGCGCTTTAATAATTTCCTGCGTATGCAGATTATTAGGAGTGCAGATATGCACGACATCAATGTCCTTGCGCGCGAAAATATCGTCTTCGTTTGACGTCGCAAATTCAAAATCAAAATTGTCTTTAAACCACTGCGCCTTGTCCAAACTCCTGTTGCAAACGCCGACGGGTTTTATCTTAAAATCCAAATCATACAGCAGCGGTAAATCCCTGTAAGCCAGCATATGCGTCTTACCCATAAACCCGCAGCCGATAATCGCAAAACGTATTTCTTTTTTTGACGACATAGTATTCCATCCTCCTATCTTTTTCCTCTCTTCTCTTATTATGTTTCCCCTCTCCCCTTGCGGGAGAGGGATTAAGGGTGAGGGGTAGCGTTAGCACTTGATAACGACTATAAAAACTAAGACATATCCTTAAATAATGCGATTATTCTAACTCACAATATTTTATATTCCACTTCAACAAAGTCTTACCCCTCACCCCTGCCCCTCTCCCGCAA
>JAIRUU010000012.1 GCA_031254225.1 Candidatus Elusimicrobium euhamitermitis | reverse complement strand
GTTCAATGAACTGTATATAATGTTCCGGCAGCATGGGGTGCGGGGCCGCGCCCACTTTTATTTTATAACCGCCCTCGGCTTTTTCAATAACCGGAACGTGTTTTTCTTTAGACGCGTCAACGGTGTTTTCAACCATTTTGACCATGGGTTTGCCGCAGCATTCAAATTTATCCGCTTTGCCTTCAATTACTACTGATATGATATCGCCGCATTCGGCGCATTTATAAACTTCGTATATTTTTGACATATTTTTTCCCCTATACCAACAACTTTGCGGCGTCAAGCACTTTTTTATAATCAGGCTCTTTGCCTATTTCTTTTACAAATTCCATATACCGTATAACGCCTTCTTTATCAAGCACGAAAACCGCCCTTGTCAAAAGATGCATTTCTTTAATCAGCAGACCGTAATCCGTGCCAAACTCAGGATTTCTGTAATCAGACAGCGTAATCACTTTATCCACGCCAGCGGCGGCGCACCAGCGTTTTTGCGCAAAAGGCAAATCTTTGCTGATTGTAATAAAAGTCACGCCCGGAAGATTTGCCGCTTCCTGGTTAAAACGCCTGGTCTGTATATTGCAGACAGGAGTATCCACCGACGGTACTATTGATAATATTATAGGTCTGCCGAGGTAATCTGATAATTTTGTTTCTTGCAGGTCATTTGCGCTTAATCTGAACTGCGGCGCTTTGCCGCCCACTTTAAGCTCCGCGCCCAGTATGGTTACAGGCGCGCCGTTCATTGTTACGTTTCTTGCCATTTTTAACCCCCGTTTTTTTCTCTGCTTAAAAAATAACCTCCGCGGTTTGTGCGGAGGTTCACTAAATATTACCAGTTTTCGCCAAGCAATTCAAAATACGCCTTTTCATGGGCGCAGGCCGGGCATTTGTCGGGCGCGGTTTTGCCCGTATGCAGATAACCGCAGTTAATGCAGCGCCAGACAACAGGAGCGTCCTTTTTGAAAACGCTGTTGTCTTCAATATTTTTTCTCAGCGCTTTATAGCGTTTGGAATGCTGTTTTTCAGCTATCGCTATACGCTCAAAAACGTCGGCTATTTGTTCAAAGCCCTCTTCGCGCGCGGTATTGGCGAATTCAGGATACATTGTCTGCCATTCATAGTCTTCGCCGCCGGCCGATTCTTTCAAATTATCAACCGTTTTTCCTATTACTCCGGCCGGAAAAGAGGCTTTTATTTCAACTTCGCCGCCTTCCAGCATTTTGAACAGCCGCTCGGCGTGTTCTTTTTCCTGCGCCGCGGTTTCTTCAAAGATTTTTGATATCTGCACATAACCTTCTTTTTTAGCGGCTGAGGCAAAAAAAGTATAGCGGTTTCTGGCCTGCGATTCGCCGGCAAAAGCAGTCAAAATATTCCTTTCGGTTTTTGTACCTTTCAAAGATTTGGACATAATACACCTCGTATCAGTAATTTTATTACCCAGTTGTTTGCTTAGAGCACATAACCCTGTGCGCGGGTTTCCGATATATATATGATAGAACTTATGAAAAATAAAGTCCAGCCGGAAAGACGCGGGTAAAACGTTCCAAAATTTTGCAATCTGTTTTTTATAATGATTTTAGATAATAAAAAAGAAATAAGACTATATAGCCCACGACGTAACTGCAATTTTATATATTTTCTATATGACAAAGAAAATATATAACGCCTGCCTCGCCCAGGCGCAGCGGAGGCGGGGTTTTACGCTTATTGAGCTTTTAGTCGTAGTGTTAATCATAGGCATTCTGGCCGCCGTTGCTGTTCCGCAGTATAATAAAACGGTAAAAAAAACCAAAATGACGGAAGCTGTTTCAAATATACGCGTATTAGCCGAATCAGGCAAAAGATATTTATTGACAACCGGCGATTATCCGCAAAGTTTTGATGATTTAGACGTGTCTCCGCCGGGCAATAAAGATTCTTCCGTCAGTTACACCTCGTCTTCAAAAATCAATTATCGTTTTCATAACGTCGCAGGAGGACATATAGAAGCAGAGCACTCTCCGCGCGACACAACAACGCATATTATGTATTACTTTGCCACAAACACGCTGCAATGCATGGGGATAACACAGGAAGGCAAAGACATATGCGCAAACCTGACCGGCAGCCCGGCGCAGGCTTGCGCCGAAGCAGGTTATACATGTTACAATTTTAAATAATTATGCTAAAACAAGAAGAGGCGTTCTGCGGGACCGGATAAACTTTATATTGCAGGCAAAGCAGTCTGCGTCAGTGCCGCGCCTTATTTTTTTGTAAAAAAATAAGGCTGACCGGTTTAACACAGCCGATAAATACGCCTATGTTAAACCAGTCAGCCTAAGGTGCGGGCGGGAATCGAACCCGCGAATAGCAGTTTTGCAGACTGCCGCCTTACCACTTGGCCACCGCACCGTAAACCGATTTTATTAATATATTATACCAAACTAACATGTGCCGCTTAAAAAATAAACGCCGCAAATTTATATTTAACGGCGGCGCAATATAATTATTTGGCATTAAAAAACATTAATACTCTGTACCTATACACCCATATTTTATATACTATCTGTATGCTAAAAACAAACTCCGGTTTTACGCTCATTGAGCTGCTGGTTGTAGTGCTTATTATAGGCATTCTGGCGGCAATATCCCTGCCTAAATATCAAGTTTCGGTTGAAAAATCCCGCGCGGCGGAAGGATTGTTAATTCTCAACACTCTTAAAGAATCCGCCGCAGCTTATTGTTCGGAAACTGGCCAACAGCCTGAGACGGCCAAATGGAAAGATCTCAGCGCGCATTATTCTTCCACAAACACTAATGATTCGGCACAGAATCCGAAAATAATAGGAAACTTCAACTGCTATTTTATCACGCAGGGAATAAAATGCGGAAGAACAAACGGCGGTCCGTACAGTTTAAGCGTATCATGGCCTTGCACAAACACCAGTACGCCGAGCTGTATGCCGCGCGACGGTCTTAACGGAAAAGGAGCGAAGATTTGCAAAGCTTTGGGTTTTAACGCCGGCATGTGCGCGGAACAATGTAATAACTCCTGCACCTGCGAGAGCGTATGCGACGGCAGCGGTATGTGCCACACAGACTGTTCTGTCTGCCGCGAACAATGCAATACGTATTGCACGTAAAATTCCTTAAATTAAAAACTGACCGGAAGCGGATAATACCCGCTTCCGGTTTTTTTTAAAATATCCGTCGTTCTGTTATTTTCCCTTTTTTATGGCGGCGGAGAGAGCAAATTGGTCAAAATACAGCTGGAAACTTTTTATATCCGTATTATATTCGTTGGCGCCCAAAAAATAATCGCATATTAACTCACGCGCGCGGGTTAATTCTTTTAGAACGCCGGAACGTTTTTGTTTTTGCGCGTGCGCTATCGTCAAATCCACAAGCTCCAGTCCGCGCGCGACGGCGTTAAAACATTTTTCTTTGTCTTTTTTGGCAAAAAATATCTGCGCGCGGGAAACCTCGCTGCCGATATTTCCCATCTGCTCGGCAAGCGTCAGCGTTTCCCAGCGTCCGCCGGCAAGAGATTTGTGAATATAATTTATTTCCATTTTATTTTTTTGTTAATTATCTCAAGAATTTTTTTTCTTACGTCTAAATTCTCAACCGCACGGCTTCTGTTATTCTGGTTGGGCCGGATATTTATTAGGGAGTCAAAAACTATTCCCTCGTCCTTTTCTGCGCGCGGAAAAATATTTATGCCCCACAAATCCCACTGACGGGAGCCTGTGTCCAATAATTCTCTTTCCAAATCAGCGTGCATATCCGCGTTAACGGCAATAACTTCCTTCTTAACATCAACGACGGCTTTGAGCATATCGTCATAATATTGGCCAAGCATATTTTCTAAGACATAAATATCTATCGGTTCCGTTATTATCCGCATATATTTTATACCAGTTTATCGTCGTCTGGTTTGGTTTCGCCGGCATCCTCGTCTTCTTTTACGACGGGGGCGATTCTGGCCACCTTGTCGCTCTCGTCCAGCTTCACAAGCCTTACGCCCTGCGCGTTGCGGCCGACTGAGCGTATTTCCTCGCACCGCGTTCTTACCGCCATGCCGTTTTCCGTGAGCACCATAAGGTCTTTGGTTTCGTCAACCAGTTTTATGCCGACGACTTTGCCGTTGCGCTCGCTCGTCTTTATCGTAATTGTGCCGCTGCCGCCGCGGTTTTGTTTGCGGTACTGTTCAAAGGCGGTTCTTTTCCCGTAACCGTTTTCACAGACGGATAACACGTCCGGCCCTTGAGCGTCTTTCAACGCGTGCTCCATGCCCACGACGATATCGCCCTCGGCCAGCCTTATGCCGCGCACGCCTTTGGCCTGGCGGCCCATGGCGCGGATCTGGTTCTCGTCAAACCTGATAGCCTTGCCGTCACGCGTGGCTATTATTAAATCGCTCTTGCCGTGCGTCGTCTGGACGGACACCAGCACGTCGCCTTCTTCAAGACCCATGGCGATAATGCCGGATTTTCTGATATTTGCAAAATCCGCCAGCGCGACGCGCTTTATTGAACCCATGCGCGTGCACATTGTCAGGAAAGTTTCCTTACTCTTCTTCGGGTCAAATTCTTCTATCGCGACCGCCGAAGTTATTTTTTCCTCGGACGATATTTGCAGAAGGTTGACAATAGCTTTGCCTTTGGACAGCCTGTTGCCTTCCGGTATTTCAAACACGCGCAGGCTAAACACCCTGCCGCGGCTTGTGAACATCAAAATAGTCGCGTGCGTGGACGTTACGAACAGGTGCTCAATAAAATCTTCCTCTTTTGTTTTGCCGCCGATAACACCCTTTCCGCCGCGGTTCTGCGTGCGGTAAGTGTCAAGCGGTATTCTTTTGGCGTACCCGTCGTTGGACAGAGTGATTACAACGTCTTCTTCTTCAATCAAATCTTCCATGGTCATGTCTGAAAGTTCCGCGCTGCCTATTTCGGTTTTGCGTTTGGTGCCGTATTCTTTTTTGAGTTCCTGAAGTTCCGTGACTATGATGTTTAAAACTTTCTGCGCGTCGGCCAAAATGCTTTGCAGTTCGGCTATCAGCGCAATTAATTCTTTCTGCTCTTTCTCAATAGCGGAGGAAGAAAGCTGCGTAAGCTGGTGCAGCCTCATGTCCAAAATAGCCTGGGACTGCGGCTCGCTCAAAGCAAATTCGCGTATGAGAGCGAACTTGGCTTCCGTCGGGTCCGTTGATTTTCTGATTATAGACACAACTTTGTCAAGGTTGGCTATCGCGATTAAAAGACCCTGCAAAATATGTTCGCGTTTCT